>NZ_JAAQOK010000040.1:0-45502 GCF_011683705.1 Enterobacter sp. 725m/11
AGATCTACACTCTCTCCGTCGTCGGCAGCGTCAGATGTGTATAAGAGACAGACCCCCGAGAGAGAGGGTCTGACGGTTCTCAATTTTGTCACGCAGGAGCGTAACTTCTTCTTCCATTGCACCAATAATGCCGATTTTCATAGATTTACTCGCGATGTGCCTTGTTAAGAGGCATAGTCTATCATGCGGTTAAGGGGAAACGCATTCTCACGCGGGGGAGCACATGTCACCAATCGATTTTCGTACCAAAATTAACTGGCACCGACGTTTCCGTTCGCCGCAGGGCGAAAAGAGCGAACATGAGATCCTGCGCATCTTCGAAAGCGATCGCGGCAGGATTATTAACTCGCCCGCCATCCGGCGTCTGCAGCAAAAGACCCAGGTATTCCCGCTGGAGCGTAACGCCGCGGTGCGCACGCGCTTAACCCACTCCATGGAAGTGCAGCAGGTCGGGCGTTATATTGCCAAAGAGATTTTAAGCCGCCTCAAAGAGCAGCGTTTACTGGAAACCTATGGCCTGGATGAGCTGACGGGGCCTTTCGAGAGCATCGTTGAGATGGCCTGCCTGATGCATGACATCGGCAACCCGCCTTTTGGCCATTTTGGCGAGGCGGCTATTAATGACTGGTTTAAACAACGGCTTTATCCGTCGGATGCGGCAAGCCAGCCACTCAGCGATGACCGCTGCATCGTGCGCGATTTACGCCTGCGTGAAGGCGAAGAAGGGCTGAACGATCTGCGCCGCAAAGTGCGCCAGGATCTCTGTCACTTTGAGGGCAACGCGCAGGGGATCCGGCTGGTGCACTCCCTGATGCGCATGAACCTGACCTGGGCGCAGGTTGGCTGCATTTTGAAATATACGCGTCCCGCGTGGTGGATGGGGGAGACGCCCGCATCCCACAGCTATTTAATGAAAAAACCAGGCTATTACCTTTCCGAAGAGGCCTATATAGAACGGCTGCGTAAAGAACTTTCCCTGACGCCAAACGGCCGATTCCCATTGACGTGGATTATGGAAGCCGCCGACGATATTTCCTATTGCGTGGCTGACCTGGAAGATGCCGTTGAGAAAAGAATATTCAGCGTCGAGGAGCTTTATCAGCATCTTTATGCGGCATGGGGAACCCATGAAAAAGGATCGCTGTTTGCGCAGGTTGTCGAAAATGCCTGGGAAAAATCGCGCTCAAATACGTTGAGCCGCAGTACGGAAGATCAGTTCTTTATGTATTTGCGGGTAAATACATTAAATAAACTGGTGCCGTATGCCGCCTCGCGCTTTATTGATAATTTGCCGCAAATCTTTAGCGGGGAATTCAATCATGCGCTATTGGAAGATGACAGCAGTTTCAGCCAACTCCTTGAGCTTTATAAACATGTGGCAATGCGGCATGTGTTCAGCCATCCTGATGTCGAGCAGCTGGAACTGCAGGGATACCGTGTAATCAGTGGATTACTGGAAATTTATTCCCCGTTGCTTCAGCTCCCCGTCGAGGAGTTTAGCGAGCTGGTGGAAAAAGAACGCGTGCGGCGAATTCCTATCGAATCCCGGCTTTATCAGAAACTTTCTACCCGCCATCGGCTGGCGTATGTCGAAGCGATGGGTAAGCTGGATCGCCACGCTCTGGAATGGCCGGTGATGGAATATTATTATCGCTGCCGTCTAATCCAGGACTATATCAGCGGCATGACCGATTTGTATGCCTGGGATGAATACCGCAAGCTCATGGCCGTGGAATAATTCCGGAGTTTTGTAAAGAAGGCCAATAAATTTTTACCTTTTCCATAAACTTATGGCCGGAACTAAGCGGTATAAAATGAATCTGAGTTACACAGCAATTTTGCGTTACCTGTAAATCGAGATTGAGAAACATGAAAAAAACCACATTAGCAATGAGTGCACTGGCTCTGAGTTTAGGTTTAGCGCTGTCTCCTCTGACTGCTACTGCAGCTGAGACCGCGTCGTCGGCAGCAACCGCGCAGCAGATGCCAAGCCTGGCACCGATGCTCGAAAAAGTGATGCCATCGGTGGTGAGTATTAACGTTGAGGGCAGCACGACCGTCAATACGCCGCGCATGCCGCGTAACTTCCAGCAGTTCTTCGGTGACAATTCACCGTTCTGCCAGGACGGTTCGCCGTTCCAGAGTTCTCCGTTCTGTCAGGGCGGTGGCGCAGGGGATGACGGCCAGGGCGGCGGCCAGCAACAGAAATTCATGGCGCTTGGTTCCGGTGTGATTATTGATGCCGCAAAAGGCTACGTGGTCACCAACAACCACGTTGTGGATAACGCCAGCACCATTAAAGTTCAGCTGAGTGATGGTCGTAAATTCGATGCTAAAGTGGTGGGTAAAGATCCGCGCTCCGACATCGCGCTGATCCAGATTCAGGATCCGAAGAACCTGACGGCGATTAAAATTGCCGACTCCGATGCGCTGCGCGTGGGCGATTACACCGTCGCTATCGGTAACCCGTTCGGTCTGGGTGAAACCGTGACCTCCGGTATTGTCTCTGCGCTGGGCCGTAGCGGCCTGAATGCGGAAAACTATGAAAACTTCATCCAGACGGATGCGGCCATTAACCGTGGTAACTCCGGCGGTGCGCTGGTGAACCTGAACGGCGAGCTGATCGGTATCAACACCGCTATTCTGGCACCGGACGGCGGCAACATCGGTATCGGCTTTGCTATCCCGAGTAACATGGTGAAAAACCTGACTGCTCAGATGGTGCAGTATGGCCAGGTGAAACGCGGTGAGCTGGGTATTATGGGTACCGAGCTGAACTCCGAGCTGGCGAAAGCGATGAAGGTGGATGCGCAGCGCGGTGCGTTCGTCAGCCAGGTTATGCCGAACTCCTCTGCAGCGAAGGCGGGCATTAAAGCGGGTGATGTGATCACCTCTCTGAACGGTAAACCGATCAGCAGCTTTGCCGCCCTGCGTGCGGAAGTGGGCTCGATGCCAATTGGCAGCAAAGTGACCCTTGGCCTGCTGCGTGACGGCAAACCGGTTAACGTAAGCCTGGAGCTGCAGCAGAGCAGCCAGAATCAGGTGGACTCCAGCACCATCTTCAGCGGAATTGAAGGCGCAGAGATGAGTAACAAGGGCCAGGACAAAGGCGTGGTGGTGAACAACGTGAAAGCAAATTCACCTGCTGCCCGTATCGGCCTGAAAAAAGGCGATGTGATCATGGGGGCTAACCAGCAACCGGTGAAAAACATCGCTGAACTGCGCAAAATTCTCGACAGCAAACCGTCCGTACTGGCGCTGAATATCCAGCGCGGTGACACCTCAATTTACCTGCTGATGCAGTAATCCTTTTAAGCCCCTGTTCGCAGGGGCTTTCTTGTTTCTGTGACGCCTACCGCAACTCCATACTTCCCCCTCTCACTTTGTGCATTCGCACAATGCAGTCGCTGCTGAACTTCCCTATGCTTGAGCTCTGCTCACAGGAGGGTTACATGGCTGGCTGGCATCTTGATACCAAAATGGCGCAGGATATTGTGGCGCGCACCATGCGCATCATTGATACCAATATCAACGTAATGGATGCCCGCGGGCGCATTATTGGCAGCGGCGATCGCGAGCGTATTGGGGAATTGCACGAAGGAGCCCTGCTGGTGCTCTCTCAGGGTCGCGTGGTTGATATCGATGATGCGGTAGCGAAACACCTGCACGGCGTGCGTCAGGGGATCAACCTGCCGCTGCGTCTGGAAGGGGAAATTGTTGGCGTCATCGGCCTGACGGGCGAACCGGAATCCCTGCGTAAATACGGCGAGCTGGTCTGCATGACGGCGGAAATGATGCTGGAGCAGTCTCGCCTGATGCATCTGCTTGCTCAGGACAGCCGTTTACGCGAGGAGCTGGTGATGAACCTGATTCAGGCGGAAGAACATACGCCTGCACTCAGCGAATGGGCGCAGCGTCTGGGGATCGACCTGAACCAGCCGCGCGTGGTGGCAGTGATTGAGGTCGATAGCGGACAGCTTGGCGTCGACAGCGCGATGGCCGAGCTGCAGCAGCTGCAAAATGCGCTGGCGACGCCGGAGCGCGACAACCTGGTGGCGATAGTCTCGCTGACGGAAATGGTGGTACTCAAACCCGCGCTCAATGCGTTCGGCCGCTGGGATGCGGAAGATCATCGTCGTCGCGTGGAACTGCTGATTTCCCGTATGCAGGAGAACGGCCAGTTGCGTTTTCGCGTTGCCCTGGGCAATTACTTTACCGGGCCGGGCAGCATCGCCCGGTCCTGGCGTACCGCGCGCACCACCATGATGGTGGGCAAGCAGCGGATGCCGGAGAGCCGCAGTTATTTCTATCAGGATCTGATGCTGCCGGTGCTGCTCGACAGCCTGCGCGGCGGCTGGCAGGCCAATGAGCTGGCGCGGCCATTAGCGCGCCTGAAGGCGATGGACAACAATGGGTTGCTGCGCCGGACGCTGCAGGCGTGGTTTCGCCATAACGTGCAACCGCTGGCGACCTCAAAAGCGCTGTTTATTCACCGCAATACGCTTGAGTACCGGCTAAACCGGATCTCGGAGCTGACGGGGCTGGATTTGGGGAACTTTGACGACAGGCTGCTGCTCTATGTCGCGTTGCAGCTGGACGAACAGAGATGACTGAGTGCGGTCTGGTGCCCTCACCCCATCCCTCTCCCACGGGGAGAGGGCGCAAACACTAAAAACGGCAATCAGGGATTGCCGTTTTGCTTTTATTTCCGCGTTAATTTCTCAAGATCTGCTTCAATCTCGCTGATCTTGTTGGTGACAACGCTTTCAAGGTGACGCAGATCGTCGAGGATCTTACGCTTGAGATCGACTTCGGTGCGATCGCGCTGGCAAATCTGATCGAGTTCATCGATCACATAGCGCAGGTTAGGGCTGATTTCCTGCACCTCTTTGTACCCTTGTCCTACGCCGTCAGCGACGACGGTCTTACGCTGGCGTGGATATTTAAACTTCACGCTCTTGGCGAAAAACTCTCCTTTATCCTTGTGAAAATAGATTTTTAAAATGTCGTTGTTGGCTTCCTGGCGAAGGCTGTAACGATCGATTTCATCAGGATTGGTAATGCCCAGACTTTTCAGATTATCGTACATAGCGGTACCCTTATCTCAACATAACCTTTGAATAATTAATGAAAAAATTCCTTTTTGCCACCCTCATATATAAAAAAAGCGGGGTCGATCCTGATTACATTTCACTGAAATTACCGGGCAGGGAAGGTGCATTGCCCCCACTCGTTTATTGTTGTTTTTAACGACTACGTCAAGTGGAAATCATTTTAATACCAAAACCTGACGATCTGAGCGCTAGCGCAGTAAGGCGATGGAGGCCAGCATTTCGCTTTCCGTGGTGGTAATTTCCTGTTCCAACAGTTCGTCGATCCGCTGTTTTTTGATTGCCTGGTTGACGCCGAACAGATCGAGCTTATCCAGCAGGAACATCACCAGCGCCGTAATCACGGCGGTCAGGACCGATGAGAGTAAAATGGGGAGCGGTCCTGGTAGACCAAGGCCGCTGAGCCATGACTCAAGGCCAATAGCCGCAAAGACGGAAAGAGAACCTGCTACAAGCTTAAGAATGGCATCGCCTTTTTGGGCCATACTGCTGTGTTTATCCCTGAGGATCGGTACCGTCTGCATCAGGACCTTAAAGCCTTCTTTTACCATCCGCATGATGTTTTTGAACACGCCAACGAAGCAGTTAACAATCCCTTCCAGCAGCATCGACACGAAATTTTTAATAAAGCCGACGGCAACATCTTTTAATAAAACGACAGCGTTTTTGAGAATGTGATCTTTCATGCGACCAAGACGAATCGACAGAGCCTGCGAAAAATCGCTCGCATCTACGCCAGCTTCAATACCGTGCGTTAAACAGCTGCGCAGCTCATAGTAAAGAGGCTTGATAATGAAGAGAATGAGATCGCCCAGCGACTGATGACCTGATGCCTGGGCCGCATCTTTCGCCAGAACTTTTTGGACGTCGCGATCCTTGCGGATATTATCAAATACGGTTTCATTGGTTTTGGTATCCATCGTTTGCTGCGCGATGTCCATTTTCTCGACCATCACCTGCCGCGTTTTGATTTCCTCTTCTGTCAGCGGATGTGCGACATCTTTTTTCCCTTTTTTGACAACTACAAAGCCCTGATCGATCTCCTGCTGGAGTTCTTCGCGGGTTTTAGCGAACTTACCGGTTTTCTCGCCACGGTTATTTTGCATGCTGGTAACAGCATAATTTTCGTCAATATTGAGAATATTTTTGATGTCATCAAGCTTCAGAGCCTTGTTGCTTTTGAGGTTGTTGCATACTTCGGCGCAGGAGACGACATGATCGACTTCGGCAGCCTGCTTCTGCTCTCCCTCGCTTTTCGCATGTTTTTTGTACTGGTAGATCGTGCCGTTACCATATTCATCCTCAGCGCGCAGATTACCGGAGAAATGGTTCTCTTTACGGGCCTCCATTTTTGCACCATCGCGCATGTTCAGAGAGTCGTTGTTGCGCGTCATTTCGCCGCCGTTAAACGACGATTGTTCAGAAAAACGGTCAATGTTTTGACGTTCGTTCAAGTGCTCGCTGTAGCTATCCAGCATAAAGGCATTTCTTTCGGGCGCTTCGTAACTGAACGCCCGGCACTCCTGGTACAGGCGGGACGGGGTAACACCTTGTCGGGTGCCGATATTGCAGGCGCGCATTGTGCCGTCGAGCAGGCTGAGAAACACGGGTTCGAGGATATTGTCGATGGCGCTGCCCGTTGAGATTACGTTCAGGCGGGCCATAACGTCGTCGTTGCTGACCGTCAGGTTGGCCCCCATGATCGCTTCGCGGTAAATGCTGCCGGTATCGCACCCCTTTATAAATGCAGCATCGACTTCTCCGGTCAGATGAGCTTTGATGGCGGACGCCGTCGCCACGGATTTTAGCGCAGGGGCATTCCGCACCTGTTGCAGCTTTTTCATTCTGGCGAGATGTGCATTAAGATTTGTCATCCGTCGTCCTCAGGCCGCAACCAGTAAGTTCCAGGAGGCCATAAAATCACTTTCGCTTTGTGTTCTTAGCTCATCCTGACTTGCCATCATGCCAACAATGAGGCTAAACCTCTCCAGGCTTTTCGCATCGTTAAGCTGATATTCATTTATAAGTGACCAAACCGTTGGCAGATTGGGCGGTGTTTCGACCATCTCGACGATCTTCTGCTGAACGGCTTGAGGTAACTTTTCCCGCGGAACAAGACCAGACACTGCATCATCCAGCAGGGCAATATTTTCCGCTGGGGTCTTGCCATTAGCCTTGATGCAGCATGTCCCCAGCGCATACGCCGCGAGGATAAAGTCATCCCGTTTACTGATATCGCGCATCTTGTCCGCCAGTTCAGTCTGGAGTTTTTTGATCTTTTCGGCATATTCAGCTTTTGCGATCTGCTGCCCTTCAGCAATCCCTTCGTCTTTGCCGTTATTTTTTCCCCATAAATACGTCCCGGCCAGAGTGACCAGACCTGCGATCCCCGCACCAATTATTTTGCCGTAATGACTCATTGCACGATTCCCGTTTATTGTCCGCAAGGCCAGATTATTATTTGCTGTTCACGAATAATATCGTTAATCCTGTTTTTCAACAAACCTATGTTTTAAAAGAAAAAATTTGCATTAAGTAACGAGGTGAACTTGCTTGTAAAGAGATTCATCATTGTTACTTCAGCTGAGAAAAGGCGAGCGAGACGGGTATTCAAAAGCGGGGAAATGAGGCAAAGTTATCGCACGAAAGCGTAGCCCGCGGGGATAATGACATGTCAGGACGCATTGATTATCAGATCGAAAAATACAGCTTTGGCGCCGCAGATGAGAGCCCAAGGCTCACGCACCAGTGGGCAGAAGTTGCCGCAGAGTGCCGCCAGCTAAAAGCGGGTGCGGAAGAGCGTTTACGTATTGCCTTACTGAACGTGGATTATGTCACCAGCTTCGAACTGCCGTTCCGACTGGTGCTGACCCGCGCCCCTCAGCTTATCGCCGGGCTGCGCGATGAGTTTCAGCTAAGCCAGAAGAACGTCATCTTTAACGGCAAGCGCTTTGGCTGCGTCTACAGCCTGAAAGCCGATCTCAATGCGATTCCTGAGGCTTTTCAGTACCGCATGAGCACCCGCATTCGGCGGATCGATCCCACCGGGCTTACTGCAGAGCCCTTCCGGCAGATCGCCAAAGAGGTAAAAGCGCCGCGTGAGCGACTGAAGCTGGCGCTGGAGTCGGGTCTGGCCGTGACGGCTCTCGACGGGCTTTTCTGGCTGGGGAGCCAGCGTATGGCGGCGGATATCGCAGGGTTGAGAAAAAAGGGAATGGCAATCGCCACTGCGGAAACGGACGTTTTTGATGATTACACCGGGACGCACAGGCGCGTCCCGGTTTATCAACGCGTCGGGGATTAGTCGATGGTGCGCAGCAGTTCGTTGATGCCCACTTTACCGCGGGTTTTCGCATCCACTTTCTTCACGATAACGGCACAGTACAGGCTGTATTTACCGTCTTTTGACGGCAGGTTACCGGAAACGACCACTGAGCCCGCCGGAACGCGACCGTAGTGCACTTCGCCGGTTTCGCGATCGTAAATGCGGGTGCTCTGGCCGATGTAAACGCCCATGGAGATCACGGAGCCTTCTTCCACGATCACGCCTTCAACCACTTCTGAACGCGCGCCGATGAAGCAGTTGTCTTCGATGATGGTCGGGTTAGCCTGCAGTGGCTCCAGAACGCCACCGATGCCGACGCCGCCGGACAGGTGAACGTTTTTACCGATCTGCGCGCAGGAACCGACGGTTGCCCAGGTATCGACCATGGTGCCTTCGTCAACGTATGCACCGATGTTCACATAGGATGGCATCAGCACGGTGTTGCGTGCGATGAATGCACCCTGACGTACTGCTGCCGGTGGTACTACGCGGAAGCCTTCTTTCTGAAAACGCGCTTCGTCGTAATCCGCGAATTTCATTGGCACTTTATCGAAGTAGCGGCTTTCTGCTCCGTCGATAACCTGGTTATCGTTGATGCGGAAAGAGAGCAGCACGGCCTTCTTCAGCCATTGATGAGTGACCCACTGACCGTCGATTTTTTCTGCCACGCGCAGGGCGCCGGAATCCAGCAGGGAAATAACCTGGTTTACCGCTTCACGGGTCACGGTATCCACATTTGCCGGAGTGATCTCGGCGCGACGCTCAAAAGCGGACTCAATAACGTTCTGTAACTGCTGCATTGTTTACTCTTTCCATTTTACTAAAAAACACGTCACCCTTTATCGTTTGGATTGAGGGCTGCTGTCAACCGTTGTTGCACTTCAAGCTGCAGGTCATTATTAAGGGCACGCCGATCGGCGGTGGCGATTATAAATAAATCTTCTACTCGCTCGCCAATGGTTGTAATTCGGGCCCCATGAAGCGAAATTCCCAGATCGGCAAAAACCTGGCCGACGCGGGCAAGCAGCCCTGGCTGGTCGAGCGCGATCAGCTCCAGGAACGATTTACGGTCGGTGTGGGTCGGCAGGAAGTTGACCTCGGTATCGACGGTAAAGTGGCGTAACTTAGCCGGCTGACGGCGCGGCTGCGGTGGCTGCCAGCTGCGCTGCGTGATCGCCTGCTCCAGACCGAAGCGTATCCCTTCATGCCTGTCCGAGGACAGCGGGCTGCCGTCCGGCTCCAGCACAATAAAGGTATCCATCGCCATGCCGTCGCGGGTGGTAAAAATCTGCGCGTCATGAACGCTCAGGTTACGCCTGTCCAGCTCGGCGCAGACGGCAGCAAACAGATAAGGCCGGTCCGGGCTCCAGATGAATATCTCCGTTCCGCCGCGCGTGGCCTGCGGGCTCAGCAGGATCATCGGTTGAGACAGATCGTGCTTCAGCAGGTGCCGCGCGTGCCAGGCAAGCTGGTTTGGGCTGTGGCGCACAAAATAGTTGGCACGGCAGCGGGCCCAAATCTGATGCAGCGCTTCTTCATCAATGTTATCCATCCGCAGCAGCGCCAGCGCCTGCAGCTGGTGATGACGCACGCGCTCGCGCATGTCCGGGGTGTTTTGCATCCCGCGTCGCAGCTGTTTTTCGGTGGCGAAGTACAGCTCGCGCAGCAGGCTCTGCTTCCAGCTGTTCCACAGGGTCTCGTTGGTGGCGCAAATATCGGCCACCGTCAGGCAGACCAGATAGCGCAGACGGTTTTCCGTTTGAACTTCTTCGGCGAACTGCTTAATAACCTCAGGGTCCTGAATATCGCGACGCTGGGCGGTGACCGACATCAGCAGGTGATGGCGCACCAGCCAGGCGACCAGCTGCGTTTCGCGCGAATTGAGACCGTGCAGTTCGGCAAATTTCAGCACGTCCTGCGCGCCCAGCACCGAGTGATCGCCGCCGCGGCCCTTAGCGATGTCGTGGAACAGGGCGGCAATCAGGATCAGTTCCGGATGGGTCAGGCGCGGCCACAGCTCCACGCACAGCGGGTGGCGGGAGCGCGTCTCTTCTTTGGCAAAGCTTTCCAGCTTGAGCATCACGCGGATGGTGTGTTCATCCACCGTGTAGGCGTGGAACAGATCGAACTGCATCTGCCCAACGATGTGCGACCACTGCGGCATATAGGCCCACAGCACGCTGTGACGGTGCATCGGCAGCAGCCCGCGGCTGACGGCACCCGGATGGCGGAGCATGCTCAGGAACAGCGAGCGCGCTTCCGGGATGTAACACAAAGGCTGCGTCAGATGGCGGCGCGCGTGGCGCAGATGGCGCAGGGTGGTGGAGTAGATCCCGGTGATGGTGCTGTTGCGCACCATGGTGTAGAACATCCGCAGGATCGCTTCCGGCTCACGGATAAACAGCGTTTCGTCGCGCAGATCGATAAGCGTGCCGCGCAGCTGGAATTCATCGTCAATCGGGCGCGGCTTTTCGTCGGCAGTCAGGGCCAGAATGGCCTCGTCGAACAGCTGCAACAGCATCTGGTTCAGCTCGGTGACCCGGCGGGTGACGCGGAAGAAATCCTTCATCATCTGCTCAACCGGCTCGTTGCCTTCGCCCTGATAGTTCAGCCGCTGCGCTACGCTGAGCTGACGGTCAAACAGCAGGCGGTTATCGTAGCGGGTAACTTCCAGATGCAGGGCAAAACGGATGCGCCACAGCAGGTGCAGACACTCGTTTAGCTCGTTACGCTCGGCCTCGGTCAGGAAGCCAAAGCCGACCATCTCGTCCATCGAGGTGGCGCCAAAGTGACGACGGGCGACCCACTGTAACGTGTGGATGTCGCGCAGGCCGCCGGGGCTGCTTTTAATATCGGGTTCAAGATTATAGCTGGTGCCGTGGTAGCGCTGGTGGCGCTGGTTTTGTTCCTCGACCTTGGCGGCGAAGAATTTCTCAGATGGCCAGAAGCCGTCGCTGAAAATATGCTTTTGCAGCTCCAGAAACAGCGCGACGTCACCAATCAGCAGGCGGGTTTCAATCAGGTTGGTGGCGACGGTCAGGTCCGAGAGCCCCTCCAGCAGGCACTCTTCCAGGGTGCGTACGCTGTGGCCCACTTCAAGCTTGACGTCCCACAGCAGAGTCAGCAGCTCGCCTATTTTCTGCGCCTGTTCGTCCGGCAGTTTTTTGCGGCTCAGGATCAGCAGGTCGATATCGGAAAGCGGATGCAGCTCCCCGCGGCCATAGCCCCCCACGGCAACCAGCGCGACGTCGCTCACCTGCCCGAAACCGTAGTCGATCCACAGACGTTGCAGGAGCTGGTCGATAAATTCGGTGCGCGCTTCGATGAGCTGCTCGGCAGAGACGCCCGCGTCGAACGCGCTGCCCAGCCAGCGGTGGAAAACATCCATATGGGCTTTTATGTGCGCGCAGGTCAGTTCGTGCGGCGGCCAGACGCCCGGGTTATCGGGCTGGTCGGGGAGGGTGGGAAGTGCTGTGTTAGCATACTGTTCGGGTAATAGATTACTCATCGTGCGCCACCCATAAGAAAAAGCTATCGCCATTAAAAAAGCCGGCATTTGCCGGCTTCTTATCACTCAATGTTCGTCAGTATTGCCGGGATGGTGTCATCCTTGCGCAACGTCATAATTTCGCAGCCGTTGTCCGTTACCACAATAGTATGCTCGTACTGGGCAGACAAGCTTCTGTCTTTGGTTTTCACCGTCCAGCCGTCTTTCATAGTGCGGATGCGGTAGTCACCGGCGTTGACCATCGGTTCGATGGTGAAGGTCATCCCTTTCTGCAGCACCACGCCGCCGTCATCGGCATCATAGTGCAGAACCTGCGGCTCTTCATGGAAGACGCGGCCAATGCCGTGACCGCAGTATTCGCGCACCACGGAGAAACCTTCCGCTTCCACGAATTTCTGAATTGCGGCACCGAGAGTGCGCAGGCGGATGCCCGGCTTAACCATTTTCAGCGCCAGGTACAGGCTCTCTTGCGTCACTTTGCACAGACGCTCGCCCAGAATCGTTGGTTTGCCAACGATGAACATCTTCGAGGTGTCACCGTGGTACTCGTCTTTAATGACGGTCACGTCGATGTTGACGATGTCGCCATCTTTTAACAGTTTTTCGTCGTCCGGAATACCGTGGCAAACCACTTCATTAATAGAGATGCAGACGGATTTCGGGAAACCGTGGTAGCCGAGACAGGCGGAAACCGCGTGCTGCTCGTTAACGATATAGTCATTACATATGCGATCCAGTTCGCCGGTGCTGACGCCCGGTTTCACGAACGGCTCGATCATTTCCAGCACTTCCGCGGCCAGACGACCGGCGACGCGCATCTTTTCAATTTCTTCAGGTGTCTTAATAGAGATAGCCATGTAATCTGTCCATCGGTGTCGATTTTTTCGACAATACTAGTCTAAGTGTCGTCAATGGTATCAGTCAGGCACGCCCCGTGCCAAATTGAGAATCATTAACAGCACACTCCGCCAACAACTGTTGGTTTCTGGTCGTGTTTTGTGGTATAAAGCGCGCCGGACTTCCGATCCATCTCAGATACACAGGCTGGACGGAAGCGACAAATCTCACTTTGTGTAACAACACACACGTATCGGCACATATTCCGGGGTGCCCTTCGGGGTCGGTAATATGGGATACGTGGAGGCATAACCCCAACTTTCAATATAGAGGTTTTAAAACATGGCAACTGTTTCCATGCGCGACATGCTCAAGGCTGGTGTTCACTTTGGTCACCAGACCCGTTACTGGAACCCGAAAATGAAGCCTTTCATCTTCGGTGCGCGTAACAAAGTTCACATCATCAACCTTGAGAAAACTGTACCAATGTTCAACGAAGCCCTGGCTGAGCTGAACAAGATCTCTTCCCGTAAAGGTAAGATTCTGTTCGTTGGTACTAAGCGCGCTGCAAGCGAAGCTGTGAAAGATGCTGCTAACAGCTGCGACCAGTTCTTCGTGAACCATCGCTGGTTGGGCGGCATGCTGACCAACTGGAAAACTGTTCGTCAGTCCATCAAGCGCCTGAAAGATCTGGAAACCCAGTCTCAGGACGGTACTTTCGACAAGCTGACTAAGAAAGAAGCGCTGATGCGCACTCGTGAACTGGACAAGCTGGAAAACAGCCTGGGCGGTATCAAAGATATGGGCGGCCTGCCAGACGCGCTGTTCGTAATCGATGCAGACCACGAGCACATCGCTATCAAAGAAGCTAACAACCTGGGTATCCCGGTATTCGCTATCGTTGATACCAACTCCGATCCGGACGGTGTTGACTTCGTTATCCCGGGTAACGACGACGCAATCCGTGCTGTTAGCCTGTACCTGAGCGCTGTAGCTGCTACCGTTCGTGAAGGCCGTTCCCAGGATCTGGCTTCTCAGGCGGAAGAAAGCTTCGTAGAAGCTGAATAATAAGGTTTTACCCCTTATTAGTACCGTGTATGAATAGGGGCCCATTATCGGCCCCTTTTTTCAATTTACACTGTTTGGCCTCCGGCCGGGCAGTTCACATCTCCCGAGGATTTAAGAATGGCTGAAATTACCGCATCCCTGGTAAAAGAGCTGCGCGAGCGTACTGGCGCAGGCATGATGGATTGCAAAAAAGCGCTGACTGAAGCGAACGGCGACATCGAGCTGGCAATCGAAAACATGCGTAAATCCGGTGCGATCAAAGCAGCTAAGAAAGCAGGCAACGTTGCTGCTGACGGCGTGATCATCACTAAAATCGACGGCACCTACGGCATCATTCTGGAAGTTAACTGCCAGACTGACTTCGTTGCTAAAGATGGCGGTTTCCAGGCATTTGCGAACAAAGTTCTGGACGCAGCTGTTGCTGGCAAAATCACTGACGTTGAAGTTCTGAAAGCACAGTTCGAAGAAGAACGTGTTGCGCTGGTTGCTAAAATCGGTGAGAACATCAACATCCGTCGCGTATCTTCCCTGGAAGGCGAAGTACTGGGTTCTTACCAGCACGGTGCACGTATCGGTGTTCTGGTTGCGGCTAAAGGCGCTGACGAAGAGCTGGTTAAACAGCTGGCAATGCACATCGCTGCAAGCAAACCAGAATTCGTTAAGCCAGAAGACGTGTCTGCTGAAGTGGTAGAGAAAGAGTACCAGGTTCAGCTGGACATCGCGATGCAGTCTGGTAAGCCAAAAGAAATCGCAGAGAAAATGGTTGAAGGCCGCATGAAGAAATTCACCGGCGAAGTTTCTCTGACTGGCCAGCCTTTCGTTATGGATCCAAGCAAGTCTGTTGCTCAGCTGCTGAAAGAGCACAACGCTGACGTAACTGGCTTCATCCGCTTCGAAGTGGGCGAAGGCATCGAGAAAGTTGAGACTGACTTCGCAGCAGAAGTTGCTGCAATGTCCAAGCAGTCTTAATGATTGAAAAGGAGCCGCCTGAGGGCGGCTTCTTTTTGTCACCCGTCACAGGAAATCAGACAGGCTCCAGTATCGCCGTGCTGATTTGCGGCATATTATGTCGCCAGAATTAACTCCCATCTTAATCGTTGACAGTCTCAGGAAAGAAACATGGCTACCAATGCAAAACCCGTGTACAAACGCATTCTGCTTAAGCTGAGTGGCGAAGCGCTGCAGGGATCGGAAGGCTTCGGTATTGACGCAAGCATCCTTGATCGCATGGCACAGGAAATCAAAGAACTGGTCGAACTGGGTATCCAGGTTGGCGTGGTCATTGGCGGTGGCAACCTTTTCCGTGGTGCTGGTCTGGCGAAAGCGGGGATGAACCGCGTTGTGGGCGACCACATGGGTATGCTGGCAACCGTGATGAATGGCCTGGCAATGCGTGATGCGCTCCATCGCGCCTACGTGAATGCCCGCCTGATGTCCGCGATTCCCCTGAATGGCGTTTGCGATAATTACAGCTGGGCAGAGGCCATCAGCCTGCTGCGCAACAACCGCGTGGTGATCCTCTCCGCCGGTACGGGTAACCCGTTCTTTACCACCGATTCCGCTGCCTGCCTGCGCGGTATCGAAATTGAAGCCGACGTGGTGCTGAAAGCGACCAAAGTAGACGGCGTGTTTACTGCCGACCCGGCAAAAGATCCTTCTGCGACCATGTACGATCAGCTGAGCTACAGCGAAGTGCTGGATAAAGAGCTGAAAGTGATGGATCTTGCCGCCTTCACGCTGGCTCGCGACCACAAACTGCCGATCCGAGTCTTCAACATGAACAAGCCTGGCGCACTGCGTCGCGTGGTCATGGGCGAAAAAGAAGGCACTTTGATCACGGAATAATTTCCGTCGACGATAAATACAGGTAAGATTCCGCTTTACTTTGTAGTGGTATCTTACCTGGACGCGCCTTTGGCGTTGTCATGAATTAAACGCGACTATACTTAGCACACCTGTAGCGCTGTGCTGGCGGATAGTCTGCCTGAGACAAGTTTTCAAGGATTCGTAACGTGATTAACGACATCAGAAAAGATGCTGAAGTACGCATGGACAAATGCGTAGAAGCGTTCAAAAACCAAATCAGCAAAATCCGTACTGGCCGTGCTTCCCCAAGCCTGCTGGATGGCATCATCGTAGAATACTACGGTACGCCAACCCCTCTGCGTCAGCTCGCGAGCGTGACGGTTGAAGATACCCGTACGCTGAAAATCAACGTCTTCGATCGCTCTATGAGCCCGGCCGTTGAGAAAGCGATCATGGCTTCTGACCTGGGTCTGAACCCAAGCTCAGCGGGTGCTGACATCCGCGTTCCGCTGCCTCCGCTGACGGAAGAGCGTCGTAAAGATCTCATCAAAGTGGTTCGCGGTGAAGCTGAGCAAGGTCGTGTTTCCGTGCGTAACGTGCGTCGCGATGCGAACGATAAAGTGAAAGCACTGCTGAAAGAAAAAGAGATCAGCGAAGATGACGATCGTCGTTCTCAGGACGACATTCAGAAAATGACCGACGCTGCCATCAAGAAAATTGATGCGGCGCTGGCAGAAAAAGAAGCGGAACTGATGCAGTTCTGATTTCTGTCGTACACTGATAAACGCCGTTCAGAGGGACTTCGGGTCTTGCTGGCGGCGTTTTGCTTTTATCTGGTCTAACTTTTTTCGGGCATCTCATGAAGCATTTAACACTCCTCGGCTCAACCGGTTCCATTGGTTGCAGTACTCTCGACGTCGTCCGCCATAATCCTGAACTTTACACCGTGACAGCGCTGGTGGCCGGTAAGAATGTGCAGCGTATGGTCGAGCAGTGCCTGGAGTTTATGCCCCGCTATGCGGTGATGGATGACGAAGAGGGCGCGCGCCTGCTAAAAGCCCAACTGCGTGAGAAGGGCAGCCGAACCGAGGTGCTGAGTGGCCAGCAGGCGGCCTGCGAGATGGCGGCGCTGGATGAGGTTGACCAGGTTATGGCGGCCATTGTCGGCGCAGCCGGGCTGCTGCCGACACTTGCTGCGATCGATGCCGGTAAAGATGTTTTGCTCGCCAATAAAGAGTCGCTGGTGACCTGCGGACGTCTGTTCATGGACGCGGTAAAACAGCGCGGGGCGCGTCTTTTACCGGTCGACAGCGAGCATAACGCCATTTTTCAGAGTTTACCGCAACCTTTTCAACAGAACCTGGGGTACGCTGACCTGGAGCAGAATGGCGTTGTGTCGATTCTGCTTACCGGGTCTGGTGGCCCGTTCCGTGAAACGCCACTGTCTGAACTGCGCGCAATGACGCCGGATCAGGCGTGCCGTCATCCGAACTGGTCAATGGGGCGTAAAATCTCCGTGGATTCTGCCACCATGATGAACAAAGGTCTGGAATACATTGAAGCGCGCTGGCTGTTTAATGCGTCGGCGAAACAGATGGAAGTACTGATCCACCCGCAGTCGGTGATTCACTCGATGGTGCGCTATCAGGATGGCAGCGTGCTGGCACAGCTCGGCGAGCCGGATATGCGTACGCCTATTGCCCATTCAATGGCATGGCCGAACCGGGTGAAATCCGGCGTGAAGCCGCTTGATTTCTGTAAGCTCAGTTCTCTGACGTTCAGTGAACCAGACTACGATCGTTATCCTTGTCTGAAGCTTGCAATGAACGCCTTTGACCAGGGGCAGGCGGCGACGACAGCACTGAATGCAGCCAATGAAATTACCGTTGACGCATTTCTGAATCAGCAGATCCGTTTTACCGATATCGCGTCCTTAAATTTATCGGTACTGGAAATGATGGATTTGCGCGAGCCACAAAGCGTGGAAGAGGTACTGGCGGTGGATACAGCTGCTCGTGATATTGCGCGTAAACAGGTGACACGTCTCGCAAGCTGGTGATAAAGCAAGCACTAGTGGTCGTGCTATTTGTTAGCGTTGGGCTTCAGTGATATAGTCTGCGCCACCTGATCGCAGGAATTTGACTTTATGTGGTCAGGTAAGCCGTGGTTTGACACGGCTTTTTTATGTACAGGCTTAAGTATTCCTGAGTACCGTTAAATCCTTTCAGGGACAAAAAACGCGTTATGTTGTCTGCGAATCAACCAATAAGCGAAAACTTGCCAGCTCATGGCTGCCGTCATGTAGCAATCATTATGGATGGCAACGGGCGCTGGGCGAAAAGACAAGGGAAAATACGAGCCTTTGGGCATAAAGCGGGAGCGAAATCTGTTCGCCGCGCCGTCTCTTTTGCCGCCAATAACGGCATTGATGCGTTAACGCTCTATGCTTTTAGCAGTGAAAACTGGAATCGACCTCCGCAGGAAGTGACTGCGTTGATGGAATTGTTCGTGTGGGCGCTAGACAGCGAAGTAAAAAGCCTGCACCGCCACAACGTTCGCCTGCGCATCATTGGCGATACCAGTCGTTTTAACTCACGTTTGCAGGAGCGGATTCGTAAAGCAGAAGCGCTGACGGAAAATAATACCGGTCTGACGCTCAACGTTGCGGCGAATTACGGTGGACGCTGGGATATTATCCAGGGCGTTCGGCATCTGGCCGAACAGGTTCAGGAAGGGCTGTTGAGACCCGACCAGATTGATGAAGAGGCGCTGAGCAAGCAAATCTGCATGAATGAACTGGCACCTGTGGATTTGGTAATTAGGACAGGGGGGGAACATCGCATAAGTAACTTTCTGATATGGCAAATTGCCTATGCTGAACTTTACTTTACAGATGTTCTCTGGCCCGATTTTGATGAACAAGACTTTGAAGGTGCGCTGCATGCCTTTGCCAATCGAGAGCGTCGTTTCGGCGGCACCGAGCCAGGTGGCGACAAAGCCTGATGGGGGTAGCTTTTGCTGAAGTATCGCCTGATTTCCGCTTTTGTTTTAATACCCATTGTCATTGCGGCGCTGTTTTTACTGCCCCCGGTGGGATTCGCCATTGTCACGCTGGTAGTGTGCATGCTTGCCGCGTGGGAATGGGGACAGTTTAGCGGCTTTACCTCGCGCAGCCAGCGAGTATGGCTTGCGGTACTCTGTGGCTTTATCCTGGCCATAATGCTGTTTACGTTGCCTGAATATCACCATGATATTCATCAACCGCTGGTTGCCGGCTCCTTGTGGATGTCGTTGGCCTGGTGGGTTGTTGCGCTGTTGCTGGTGCTTTTTTATCCAGGTTCGGCCGCAATCTGGCGTCATTCAAAAGTGCTGCGACTGATTTTTGGTTTGCTCACCATTGTTCCGTTTTTCTGGGGCATGGTCGCGCTGCGCGCCTGGCACTATGACGAAAATCACTACAGCGGTGCGATCTGGCTGCTTTATGTGATGATTCTCGTCTGGGGGGCTGACTCCGGGGCCTATATGTTTGGTAAACTGTTTGGCAAACATAAGCTGGCACCAAAAGTTTCGCCGGGGAAAACCTGGCAAGGCTTCATCGGCGGCTTGTTTACGGCAGCGATCATCTCCTGGGGCTATGGCATCTGGGCAGATCTGGCCGTGGCACCGTCAATACTGCTGGTGTGCTCGATTTTTGCTGCACTTGCCTCAGTGCTCGGTGATTTAACCGAAAGTATGTTTAAGCGTGAAGCAGGGATTAAGGACAGCGGACATCTTATTCCAGGGCATGGCGGTATACTGGATCGCATTGACAGCCTGACAGCGGCTGTTCCAGTATTTGCTTGCCTGCTTTTACTGGTATTCGGGACGATTTAACGGAAGGTTTTATGCTGAGCATTCTCTGGAATCTGGCGGCGTTCATTGTTGCACTGGGTGTACTGATTACCGTGCATGAATTTGGCCATTTCTGGGTTGCTCGCCGTTGTGGTGTGCGGGTAGAGCGATTCTCCATTGGTTTTGGCAAATCACTCTGGACGCGCACCGACCGTCACGGCACGGAATTTGTCATCGCCCTTATCCCGCTTGGCGGCTACGTCAAAATGCTCGACGAACGTGTTGAGCCTGTCGCTCCCGAACTGCGACACAGTGCGTTTAACAACAAAACCGTTGGACAACGCGCCGCTATCATCGCTGCCGGACCGGTAGCCAACTTCATCTTTGCGATTTTCGCTTACTGGCTGGTGTTTATCATCGGCGTCCCTGGCGTGCGTCCGGTAGTGGGGGATATTGCCCCTGACTCCATCGCGGCGAGTGCGCAAATTACCTCCGGGATGGAACTTAAAGCGATTGATGGCATCGAAACCCCTGATTGGGATGCCGTGCGACTGCAGCTGGTAGCCAAAATTGGCGATCCGCAGACAACTATCAGCGTATCGCCGTTTGGGTCAGACGCGCGTCAGGACAAAGTACTGGATTTACGCCACTGGCGTTTCGAGCCAGACAAAGAGGATCCCGTCGCTGCGCTGGGCATTCGTCCCCGCGGCGCGCAGATTGAGCCGGTATTAGCCGAAGTACAGGCAAATTCGGCGGCGAGCAAAGCGGGTTTGCAAGCTGGCGACAGGATCGTTAAAGTCGATGGTCAACCATTAACAGAGTGGATGACCTTTGTTACTCTGGTGCGCGATAATCCGGGGACGTCCCTTGCGCTGGAAGTTGAAAGGCAAGGCAGTCCGCTTTCGCTGACGCTGATCCCGGATACGAAGTCGGTCGGCAAAAAGGCAGAAGGGTTTGCAGGCGTTGTGCCAAAAGTGATCCCGCTGCCAGATGAGTACAAGACAATACGCCAGTATGGGCCGTTCAGCGCCATTCTTGAAGCCACGGATAAAACATGGCAACTGATGAAGCTGACGGTCAACATGTTGGGGAAATTGATAACCGGTGATGTGAAACTGAACAACCTCAGTGGGCCAATCTCGATTGCTCAGGGGGCTGGGATGTCAGCGGAGTTCGGGGTGATTTACTATCTCATGTTCCTCGCGCTTATTAGCGTGAACCTTGGGATTATCAACCTGTTCCCGCTTCCCGTTTTAGACGGGGGTCATCTGCTGTTTTTAGCGATTGAAAAGCTAAAAGGCGGGCCGGTATCCGAGCGAGTTCAAGACTTTAGTTATCGCATTGGCTCGATTTTGCTGGTGCTGTTAATGGGGCTTGCACTTTTCAATGATTTCTCTCGGTTGTAAGAGAGTTAGTTAGGAAGAACGCATAATAACGATGGCGATGAAAAAGTTGCTCATAGCGTCGCTGCTGTTTAGCAGCGCCACCGTATACGGTGCTGACGGGTTCGTAGTGAAAGATATTCATTTCGAAGGCCTTCAGCGTGTCGCCGTTGGTGCGGCCCTCCTTAGTATGCCTGTGCGCCCCGGCGATACGGTTAATGATGAAGATATCAGTAACACCATCCGTGCTCTGTTTGCCACCGGCAACTTCGAGGACGTCCGCGTCCTGCGCGATGGTGATACGCTGCTGGTACAGGTAAAAGAACGTCCAACGATCGCCAGTATCACTTTCTCCGGCAACAAGTCGGTGAAAGATGACATGCTCAAGCAAAATCTTGAAGCATCGGGTGTTCGTGTGGGTGAATCTCTGGACCGCACAACCCTTTCAGACATTGAAAAAGGTCTGGAAGACTTCTACTACAGCGTCGGTAAATACAGCGCCAGCGTGAAAGCGGTTGTCACTCCGCTCCCGCGTAATCGTGTTGACCTGAAGCTGGTCTTCCAGGAAGGTGTTTCTGCGAAGATCCAGCAGATCAACATCGTGGGTAACCACGCGTTCAGCACCGACGAACTGATCTCGACCTTCCAGCTGCGCGATGAAGTGCCGTGGTGGAACGTGGTTGGCGATCGTAAATACCAGAAACAGAAGCTGGCGGGCGACCTTGAAACCCTGCGCAGCTACTATCTGGATCGCGGTTATGCTCGCTTCAATATCGACTCGACTCAGGTCAGTCTGACTCCGGACAAGAAAGGTATCTACATTACGGTTAACATCACTGAAGGCGATCAGTACAAGCTTTCTGGTGTTGAAGTGAGTGGTAACCTGGCGGGGCATTCTGCTGAGATCGAATCGCTGACCAAAATTCAGCCGGGCGATCTGTACAGCGGATCCAAAGTCACCAAAATGGAAGACAGCATTAAGAAGCTGCTCGGCCGCTATGGTTATGCCTATCCGCGCGTACAAACTCAGCCGGAAATCAACGATGCGGATAAAACCGTTAAGCTGCACGTTAACGTTGATGCGGGTAACCGTTTCTACGTGCGTAAGATCCGCTTCGTCGGTAATGACACCTCTAAAGACTCCGTTCTGCGTCGTGAAATGCGTCAGATGGAAGGGGCGTGGCTGGGCAGCGACCTGGTCGACCAGGGTAAAGAGCGTCTGAACCGTCTGGGCTATTTTGAAACCGTAGATACTGAAACTCAGCGTGTACCGGGCAGCCCGGATCAGGTTGATGTCGTTTATAAAGTGAAAGAGCGTAACACCGGTAGCTTTAACTTCGGCGTGGGCTACGGCACGGAAAGCGGCGTGAGTTTCCAGGTAGGCGTCCAGCAGGATAACTGGCTGGGTACGGGTTACTCTGTTGGTATTAACGGTACCAAAAACGACTACCAGACCTACTCTGAGTTCTCCGTTACCAACCCATACTTCACCGTTGACGGTGTGAGCCTGGGCGGTCGTATCTTCTATAACGACTTTAAAGCGGATGATGCAGATCTGTCTTCCTACACCAACAAAAGTTACGGTGTGGACGGAACGCTTGGCTTCCCGGTTAACGAATACAACACCCTGCGAGCGGGCTTAGGTTACGTGCATAACGACCTGTCCAACATGCAGCCGCAGGTGGCGATGTGGCGTTATCTGGATTCCATCGGCCAGTCGGCGAGTACCTCCAGCGATGACAACGGTTTTGCTGCAGATGACTTCACCTTCAACTATGGCTGGACCTACAACCGTCTTGACCGCGGTTTCTTCCCAACGGAAGGCTCTCGCGTTAACCTGAACGGTAAGGTGACCATTCCTGGTTCCGATAACGAGTTCTACAAGGTGACGCTGGATACCGCGTCCTACTTCCCGATTGATGACGATCACAAGTGGGTGGTGCTGGGTCGTACCCGTTGGGGCTATGGTGACGGTATCGGCAGTAAAGAGTTGCCGTTCTATGAGAACTTCTACGCGGGTGGTTCAAGCACCGTGCGTGGCTTCCAGTCTAACAACATTGGTCCGAAAGCGGTTTATTACGGCGGTAATGATGAAGATAACTGCGCAAGCCGTGATCCAAAACAAGTATGTAGCTCTGATGATGCGGTAGGGGGTAACGCCATGGCCGTGGCGAGCCTCGAGTTCATCACCCCAACGCCATTTATCAGTGATAAATACGCGAACTCCGTACGTACGTCCTTCTTCTGGGATGCGGGTACGGTGTGGGATACCAACTGGGAGAATACTGCCCAGATGCGCGCGGCTGGCGTTCCAGACTATAGCGATCCGGGCAATATTCGCATGTCTGCCGGTATCGCATTACAATGGATGTCACCGCTGGGGCCGTTGGTCTTCTCCTACGCCCAGCCGTTTAAGAAATACGATGGAGACAAAGCGGAGCAATTCCAGTTTAACATTGGTAAAACCTGGTAATAATCCGCTGCAATGGAATGCGTTGGCAGTGTAGCGCTGACAACCGGCGATCGGTAAAACGGTCGCCTTGCCACGCAAAGAACGGTACCTTCTGGTGCCAATGGGATGGTAAGGAGTTAATTGTGAAAAAGTGGTTATTAGCTGCAGGTCTCGGTTTAGCGATGGCAACTTCTGCTCAGGCAGCAGACAAAATCGCAATCGTCAACATGGGTAATTTGTTCCAGCAGGTCGCTCAGAAAACAGGTGTTTCTGCGACTCTGGAAAACGAATTCAAAGGCCGTGCGAGCGAACTGCAGCGTATGGAAGGCGATCTTCAGTCCAAAATGCAGCGTCTGCAGCGTGATGGTTCTACCATGAAAGCAAGCGATCGCAGCAAACTGGAAAAAGACGTTATGGCTCAGCGCCAGACCTTCTCCCAGAAAGCGCAGGCTTTCGAGCAGGATCGTCAGCGTCGTTCTAACGAAGAGCGTGGCAAGCTGGTGACTCGCATTCAGACTGCTGTTAAAGCAGTTGCTGCCGATCAGAGCATCGATCTGGTTGTTGATGCGAACGCCGTTGCTTTCAACAGCAGCGATGTTAAAGACATCACCGCTGATGTTCTGAAACAGGTTAAATAAGTAATGCCTTCAATTCGACTGGCTGATTTAGCTCAGCAGTTGGATGCAGAATTACACGGTGATGGCGATATCGTCATCACCGCTGTTGCGTCCATGCAATCTGCTAAAGCTGGCACGATTACCTTCATGGTAAGCCCTAAGTACCGTGAACAACTGGCTCAATGCCAGGCGTCAGCTGTTGTTCTGACGCAGGACGATCTTCCTTTTGCCACTGGAAGCGCGCTGGTAGTGAAAAATCCCTACCTGACGTATGCACGCATGGCTCAAATTCTTGATACCACGCCGCAGCCGGCGCAGAACATTGCTGCCAGTGCAGCGATTGATCCGACGGCTAAGCTGGGTAACAACGTGGCCGTTGGCGCGAATGCGGTTATTGAATCTGGCGTTGAGCTGGGCGATAACGTCGTCATTGGCCCCGGATGCTTCGTTGGGAAAAATACGAAAATCGGCGCTGGAACCCGTTTATGGGCCAATGTGTCCGTTTATCATGAAGTTGAAATCGGCGAAAATTGCCTCGTCCAGTCCAGTACCGTGATTGGTTCTGATGGCTTTGGTTACGCGAACGATCGCGGTAACTGGGTTAAGATCCCGCAGCTTGGTCGCGTTATTATTGGCGATCGCGTGGAGATCGGGGCCTGTACCACGATCGATCGTGGTGCACTCGACGACACGATCATTGGCAATGGTGTTATCATCGATAACCAGTGCCAGATTGCGCATAACGTTGTGATTGGCGACAATACCGCGGTTGCGGGGGGCGTCATCATGGCGGGCAGCCTGAAAATTGGTCGTTACTGCATGATTGGCGGCGCGAGCGTGATTAATGGTCATATGGAAATATGCGACAAGGTGACGGTGACGGGCATGGGCATGGTAATGCGTCCTATCACTGAACCTGGCGTCTATTCCTCCGGTATTCCGCTGCAACCCAACAAGGTATGGCGTAAAACAGCAGCTCTGGTGATGAACATTGATGATATGAGCAAGCGACTCAAGTCTCTTGAGCGTAAGATCGATCAACAAGACTAAACGTCACCCGTTTAACGCTATCTTTCCCGGCCTGTCGGCTTTCTAATAAACCGGCAGGCCGTGTTATTATTGTTATCAGTACATTTTGACAGGAAGAGTATTTTGACTACTGACACTCATACTCTGCATATTGAAGAGATTTTAGAACTTCTGCCGCACCGCTACCCGTTTTTGCTGGTAGACCGTGTGCTGGATTTTGAAGAAGGTCGTTTTCTGCGCGCAGTGAAAAATGTTTCCGTGAACGAGCCGTTCTTCCAGGGACACTTCCCGGGTAAGCCTATCTTCCCGGGTGTGTTGATTCTGGAAGCGATGGCTCAGGCTACCGGTATTCTGGCGTTTAAAAGCGTCGGTAAGCTGGAGCCGGGTGAACTGTATTACTTCGCAGGTATTGATGAAGCACGCTTCAAGCGTCCTGTCGTGCCTGGTGATCAGATGATCATGGAAGTCACTTTTGAAAAAACGCGTCGTGGCCTGACTCGCTTCAAAGGCGTAGCGCTGGTTGACGGCAAAGTTGTTTGCGAAGCGACGATGATGTGTGCTCGTAGCCGGGAGTCCTGATACGTGATTGATAAATCCGCCTTTATTCATCCTACCGCTATTGTGGAAACCGGTGCCATTATTGGCGCAAACGTCCACATTGGCCCGTTCTGTATTGTTGGACCCCATGTCGAAATTGGTGAGGGTACAGTACTGAAATCTCACGTTGTCGTGAATGGTCACACGACCATTGGCTGCAATAACGAGATCTATCAGTTCGCTTCCATCGGCGAAGTTAACCAGGATCTGAAATATGCTGGTGAGTCGACCCGTCTGGAAATTGGCGATCGTAACCGTATTCGCGAAAGCGTCACCATTCATCGTGGAACAGTGCAGGGTGGTGGGTTGACGAAGGTGGGCAGCGACAACCTGTTCATGGTGAATGCGCACATTGCGCACGACTGTACCGTGGGCGATCGCTGTATTCTTGCCAACAACGCAACGCTGGCAGGACACGTATCGGTTGATGACTTCGCAATTATTGGCGGCATGACCGCAGTCCATCAGTTCTGCATCATTGGTGCACACGTGATGGTCGGCGGATGCTCCGGTGTGGCGCAGGACGTCCCGCCGTATGTGATTGCGCAGGGCAACCATGCCACGCCGTTTGGCGTGAACATCGAAGGCCTCAAGCGTCGTGGCTTTAGCCGCGAAGCGATTACTGCGATCCGCAACGCGTACAAGCTGCTGTACCGTAGCGGTAAAACGCTGGAAGAGGCGAAGCCGGAAATTGCCGAGCTGGCGAATAAGCATCCTGAAGTGAACGCGTTCATGGAATTCTTTGACCGTTCCACGAGGGGTCTGATTCGTTAATGGTCGACAGTCGTCCGCTTACGATAGCCCTGGTCGCCGGAGAAACCTCCGGCGATATTCTTGGTGCAGGTCTCATCCGGGCGCTTAAGGCGCGCGTACCCAATGCTCGCTTTGTTGGCGTGGCTGGCCCGCTGATGCAGGCCGAAGGCTGTGAAGCCTGGTATGAAATGGAAGAGCTGGCCGTGATGGGCATCGTCGAGGTGCTGGGGCGCCTGCGACGCCTGCTGCATATTCGTGCCGATCTCACCCGCCGCTTTACCGAACTCAAACCCGATGTGTTTGTCGGTATCGATGCACCTGATTTCAACATTACCCTCGAAGGTAATCTGAAAAAGCAGGGCATCAAAACCATTCACTATGTCAGTCCGTCCGTCTGGGCGTGGCGACAGAAACGCGTTTTCAAAATCGGACGGTCCACCAATCTGGTGCTGGCTTTCCTGCCTTTCGAAAAAGCGTTTTACGACAGATTTAATGTTCCGTGCCGTTTTATCGGTCATACCATGGCGGATGCGATGCCGCTGGATCCGGATAAAAACGCGGCGCGCGACGTGCTGGGTATCCCGCATGATGTGCACTGTCTGGCGCTGCTGCCGGGCAGCCGTGGCGCAGAGGTCGAGATGCTGAGCGCTGATTTCCTGAAGACCGCGCAGATTCTTCGCCAGACCTGGCCCGATCTTGAAGTAGTTGTGCCGCTGGTGAATGCCAAACGCCGCGAGCAGTTTGAGCGCATCAAAGCAGACGTTGCCCCGGATCTTCACGTTCGTCTTCTCGACGGGAAAGGGCGGGAAGCCATGTATGCAAGCGATGCCGCACTGCTGGCTTCCGGCACGGCAGCGCTGGAGTGTATGCTGGCGAAATGCCCGATGGTGGTCGGTTATCGCATGAAGCCGTTTACCTTCTGGCTGGCAAAACGTCTGGTGAAAACGGATTATGTCTCCCTGCCAAACCTGCTTGCCGGGCGCGAGCTGGTTAAAGAGCTGTTGCAGGATGAGTGCCAGCCGCAGGCGCTTGCGGATGCCCTGCTGCCGCTGCTGGCCAACGGCAAGACCAGCCACCAGATGCACGATACTTTCCGTGAACTGCATCAGCAGATCCGCTGTAATGCTGATGAGCAGGCGGCTGATGCAGTGCTGGAGTTAGCAAAATGATGGAATTTACTTATCCCCACACGCACCTCGTTGCCGGAGTGGATGAAGTCGGGCGCGGCCCGTTGGTCGGTGCCGTGGTGACCGCGGCGGTGATCCTCGATCCAACGCGCCCGATTATGGGTCTGAACGACTCAAAAAAACTCAGTGAGAAGCGCCGCCTGGCGCTGTTCGATGAAATTAAAGAGAAGGCGCTGGCGTGGAGCGTAGGGCGCGCAGAGCCGAATGAAATCGACGATCTGAATATTCTGCATGCCACGATGCTGGCAATGCAGCGAGCCGTTGCTGGCCTGAAGGTTGTGCCAGAATATGTGCTGATCGACGGTAACCGTTGCCCGGCGCTGCCGATGCCTTCGATGGCCGTCGTTAAAGGCGACAGCCGCGTCGCAGAGATCAGTGCAGCTTCTATTATTGCCAAAGTGACGCGCGACGCCGAAATGGCCGCGCTGGACCTCACTTATCCCGCGTATGGTTTCGCCCAGCATAAGGGATATCCAACGGCTTTCCATCTGGAAAAGCTGGCTGAACATGGCGCAACTGAACATCATCGGCGCAGCTTTGGCCCGGTGAAGCGCGCGCTGGGACTGGTGTCCTGAATCAAGACGCAAGCAATTAAGTAACGCGGGATCTGAAGATGGCTGAACCACGTTTCGTACACCTGCGGGTGCATAGCGACTACTCCATGATCGATGGGCTGGCAAAGACCGGGCCGCTGGTAAAAAAGGCGGCCTCGCTTGGCATGCCTGCGCTGGCGATCACCGATTTTACCAACCTGTGCGGCCTGGTTAAGTTCTACGGGACGGCGCATGGCGCGGGGATGAAGCCTATTGTCGGTGCGGATTTCCATGTGCAGAGCGATCTCATCGGCGATGAACTGACGCAAATCTCTGTGTTGGCCATGAACAATACGGGTTACCAAAACCTCACTCTGCTTATCTCAAAAGCCTATCAGCGCGGTTATGGGGCGCTGGGTCCGTGGATTGACAGGGAATGGCTGGCTGAGCTGAACGAAGGGCTGCTGCTGATCTCCGGCGGCCGTATGGGCGATGTCGGTAAATCCCTGCTGCGCGGTAACAGCGCGCTGGTGGATCAGTGCGTCTCGTTCTATGAAGAGTACTTCCCGAATCGTTACTATCTGGAGCTGATTCGCACCGGCCGCCAGGATGAAGAGAACTATCTGCACGCTGCTGTCGCACTGGCAGAAGAGCGCGGCTTGCCCGTGGTGGCAACGAATGACGTGCGTTTCCTGGAGTCCGGCGATTTTGACGCGCATGAAATTCGCGTCGCTATCCACGATGGCTTCACTCTCGACGATCCAAAGCGTCCGCGGAACTACTCATCGCAGCAGTATATGCGCAGCGAAGAGGAGATGTGCGAGCTCTTCTCCGACATTCCTGAAGCGCTGGAAAACAGCGTAGAGATTGCCAAGCGCTGTAACGTGACCGTGCGCCTCGGCGAATACTTCCTGCCGCAGTTCCCGACCGGGGACATGACCACGGAAGATTTCCTGGTCATGAAATCGAAAGAAGGTCTGGAAGAGCGTCTCGAATTCCTGTTCCCGGATGAAGAAGAGCGTAAAAAACGTCGTCCGGAGTATGACGAACGCCTGGATATTGAACTCCAGGTGATTAACCAGATGGGCTTCCCGGGCTACTTCCTGATTGTAATGGAATTTATCCAGTGGTCGAAGGATAACGGCGTGCCGGTAGGTCCGGGCCGTGGCTCGGGTGCGGGCTCGCTGGTGGCGTATGCGCTGAAAATTACCGACCTCGATCCGCTGGAGTTTGACCTGCTGTTCGAACGTTTCCTTAACCCGGAACGTGTTTCCATGCCCGACTTCGACGTCGACTTCTGCATGGAAAAACGCGACCAGGTGATTGAGCACGTGGCCGATATGTACGGTCGTGACGCGGTTTCGCAGATCATTACCTTCGGTACCATGGCGGCGAAAGCGGTTATCCGCGACGTGGGCCGCGTGCTGGGGCATCCGTACGGTTTTGTCGATCGTATTTCAAAGCTGGTGCCGCCCGATCCGGGCATGACGCTGGCAAAAGCCTTTGAAGCCGAACCTCAGCTGCCGGAAATCTACGAAGCTGATGAAGAGGTAAAAGCGCTGATCGACATGGCGCGTAAGCTTGAAGGCGTGACGCGTAACGCCGGTAAGCATGCGGGGGGCGTGGTTATCGCCCCGACCAAAATCACCGACTTTGCGCCGCTCTACTGCGACGAAGCGGGCCAGCACCCGGTCACCCAGTTCGATAAAAACGACGTGGAATACGCCGGGCTGGTGAAGTTCGACTTCCTCGGCTTGCGCACGCTGACCATCATCAACTGGGCGCTGGAGATGATCAACGCCCGCCGCGAGAAGAACGGCGAGCCGCCGCTGGATATCGCGGCCATCCCGCTTGATGACAAGAAAAGTTTCGACATGCTGCAGCGCTCGGAGACGACAGCCGTCTTCCAGCTTGAATCCCGCGGCATGAAAGATCTGATTAAACGCCTGCAGCCCGACTGCTTCGAAGATATGATCGCGCTGGTGGCCCTGTTCCGTCCGGGCCCGCTGCAGTCAGGGATGGTGGATAACTTTATCGACCGTAAACACGGGCGCGAAGAGATTTCCTACCCGGACGTGCAGTGGCAGCATGAAAGCCTGAAACCGGTGCTGGAGCCGACCTACGGCATCATCCTGTATCAGGAACAGGTCATGCAGATCGCCCAGGTGCTTTCCGGCTATACCCTTGGCGGCGCGGACATGCTGCGTCGTGCGATGGGTAAGAAAAAGCCGGAAGAGATGGCCAAGCAGCGCTCCATCTTTGAAGATGGGGCGAAGAAAAACGGCGTCGATGGCGAACTGGCGATGAAAATCTTCGACCTGGTGGAGAAATTCGCCGGGTACGGATTTAACAAATCTCACTCCGCCGCCTATGCTTTGGTTTCGTATCAAACGCTGTGGCTCAAGGCCCACTATCCCGCTGAGTTTATGGCGGCGGTAATGACCGCCGATATGGACAACACTGAAAAGGTGGTTGGCCTGGTGGACGAGTGCTGGCGCATGGGGCTGAAGATCCTGCCGCCGGATATTAACTCGGGTCTGTACCATTTCCACGTTAACGATGACGGGGAAATCGTCTACGGGATCGGCGCGATTAAAGGCGTGGGTGAGGGGCCGATCGAGGCGATCATCGAAGCGCGTAATAACGGCGGCTACTTCCGTGAGCTGTTCGATCTGTGCGCCCGTACCGATACCAAAAAACTGAACCGCCGCGTGCTGGAAAAACTGATCATGTCCGGCGCGTTTGACAGGCTGGGGCCACACCGCGCCGCGCTGATGAACTCGCTCGGCGATGCGTTGAAGGCGGCCGATCAGCATGCGAAAGCGGAGGCCATTGGCCAGGCGGATATGTTCGGCGTGCTGGCTGAAGAGCCAGAGCAGATCGAGCAGTCCTATTCCAACTGCCAGCCGTGGCCAGAACAGGTAGTACTGGATGGAGAGCGGGAAACGTTAGGTCTGTACCTGACGGGGCACCCGATCAACCAGTATCTTAAAGAAATTGAGCGCTATGTCGGCGGCCACAGGCTCAAAGACATGCATCCGACAGAACGTGGTAAAATCACCACGGCTGCGGGGCTCGTGATTGCTGCAAGGGTAATGGTCACCAAGCGCGGCAATCGTATCGGCATCTGTACGTTAGATGACCGTTCCGGGCGTCTGGAGGTGATGTTGTTCACCGACGCGCTGGATAAATACCAGCAATTGCTGGAAAAAGACCGCATACTTATCGTCAGCGGACAGGTCAGCTTTGATGACTTCAGCGGGGGGCTTAAAATGACCGCCCGCGAAGTGATGGACATTGACGAAGCCCGGGAAAAATATGCTCGCGGGCTTGCTATCTCGCTGACGGACAGGCAAATTGATGACCAGCTTTTAAACCGACTCCGTCAGTCTCTGGAACCCCACCGCTCGGGGACCATTCCAGTACATCTCTACTATCAGAGGGCGGATGCACGTGCGCGGTTGCGCTTTGGTGCAACGTGGCGTGTCTCTCCGAGCGATCGTTTACTGAACGATCTCCGTGGCCTCATTGGTTCGGAGCAGGTGGAACTGGAGTTTGACTAATACAGGAATACTATGAGTCTGAATTTCCTTGATTTCGAACAGCCGATTGCTGAGCTGGAAGCGAAAATCGATTCTCTGACAGCGGTAAGCCGTCAGGATGAAAAACTGGATATTAACATCGACGAAGAAGTGCATCGTCTGCGCGAAAAAAGCGTAGAGCTGACGCGCAAAATCTTTGCCGATCTCGGCGCATGGCAGATCGCGCAGCTGGCGCGTCATCCACAGCGTCCGTACACCCTGGATTATGTCCGCCTGGCGTTTGACGAATTTGACGAACTGGCAGGCGACCGCGCATACGCTGACGATAAAGCTATCGTTGGCGGTATCGCGCGTCTGGATGGACGTCCGGTGATGATCATTGGTCACCAGAAAGGCCGTGAAACCAAAGAGAAGATCCGTCGTAACTTCGGTATGCCAGCCCCAGAAGGCTACCGTAAGGCCCTGCGTCTGATGGAGATGGCTGAGCGTTTCAATATGCCAATCATCACCTTCATCGACACGCCGGGTGCATACCCAGGCGTAGGCGCGGAAGAGCGCGGCCAGTCTGAAGCTATCGCACGCAACCTGCGCGAGATGTCTCGCCTGAAGGTTCCGGTCATCTGTACCGTTATCGGTGAGGGTGGTTCCGGCGGTGCGCTGGCGATTGGCGTGGGCGATAAAGTGAATATGCTGCAGTACAGCACCTATTCCGTTATCTCCCCGGAAGGCTGTGCGTCCATTCTGTGGAAAAGCGCCGACAAAGCGCCGCTGGCCGCTGAAGCGATGGGCATCATTGCGCCGCGTCTGAAAGAGCTGAAGCTGATCGACACCGTTATCCCGGAGCCTCTGGGCGGCGCGCATCGTAAGCCGGAAGTGATGGCTGCTTCCCTGAAAGCACAGCTGCTGGCCGACCTGGCCGATCTGGACGTCCTGAGCAAAGAAGACCTGCTCAACCGTCGTTACCAGCGTCTGATGACCTACGGTTACGCGTAAGATTCACAATTATCTGAAAAGCCGCACATTGTTGCGGCTTTTTTTATACCTGCCGTTTACCTTAACTATGCTTATCTGATGTTTTTCAAGGAGGTAAACCATGAACATCATTGCCATCATGGGGCCACACGGCGTCTTTTATAAAGACGAGCCCATCAAGGAGCTGGAGCAAGCCCTTAAAGCGCGCGGATATCAGCTAATCTGGCCGCAAAACAGCGCCGATCTGCTGAAATTCATCGAACATAATCCGCGCATCTGTGGCGTGATATTCGACTGGGACGAATACGACATGGAGTTGTGCAGCGAGATCAACAGGCTGAATGAATACCTTCCGCTCTACGCCTTTATCAACACTCACTCGACTATGGACGTCAGCGCGCACGATATGCGCATGGCGCTGTGGTTCTTCGAATACGCGCTTGGCGTGGCCGAGGACATTGCGACCCGCATTCAGCAGTACACCGGTGAATACCTTGATAACATCACGCCGCCGTTTACGCGCGCGCTGTTCACCTATGTGAAAGAGGGGAAATACACCTTCTGTACGCCGGGACACATGGCCGGAACGGCCTATCAAAAAAGCCCGGTGGGGTGCCTGTTCTACGATTTCTTCGGCGGCAACACCCTGAAAGCAGACGTGTCGATTTCAGTGACAGAACTGGGTTCTCTGCTGGATCACACCGGGCCACATCTTGAAGCCGAAGAGTATATCGCCCGCACCTTTGGCGCCGAGCAGAGCTATATGGTGACCAACGGCACCTCGACCTCGAACAAAATCGTCGGAATGTACGCCGCGCCAACCGGAAGCACGTTGCTGATTGACCGTAACTGCCATAAATCGCTGGCGCACCTGCTGATGATGAGCGACGTCGTCCCGATCTGGCTGTCACCCACGCGTAACGCGCTCGGTATCCTCGGCGGCATTCCGCGCCGGGAGTTCACGCACCAGGCCATCGAAAGTAAGGTTGCGGCGATCCCCGACGCAAGCTGGCCTGTCCATGCGGTAATCACCAACTCCACCTATGACGGTCTGCTGTATAACACGAACTGGATCAAGCAGACGCTGGACGTACCGTCGATCCACTTCGATTCCGCGTGGGTGCCCTATACCAACTTCCACCCGATTTACTCGGGCAAAAGCGGGATGAGCGGCGAGCGCGTGCCGGGCAAGGTCTTTTTCGAAACGCAGTCGACGCACAAAATGCTGGCCGCGTTTTCGCAGGCTTCGTTAATCCATATTAAAGGCGAGTACGACGAGGATACGTTTAATGAAGCCTTTATGATGCACACCACCACCTCACCGAGCTATCCGCTTGTGGCCTCTATCGAGACGGCGGCGGCGATGCTGCGCGGCAATCCGGGTAAACGCCTGATTAACCGCTCGGTGGAACGGGCGCTGCATTTCCGTAAAGAGGTCCAGCGGCTGAAGGATGAGGCCGACGGCTGGTTCTTCGATATCTGGCAGCCGGAAGAGATCGACGAGGCGGAGTGCTGGCCCGTCGCGCCGGGAGAGAGCTGGCACGGCTTCCGGGATGCCGATGCGGACCACATGTTTCTCGATCCTGTGAAGGTGACGATCCTGATGCCGGGCATGGACGAACAGGGCGTGATGGGCGAGGAGGGGATCCCTGCCGCACTGGTGGCGAAGTTCCTTGACGAGCGCGGTGTGGTGGTGGAAAAAACCGGTCCTTACAATCTGCTGTTCCTGTTCAGCATAGGGATCGATAAAACACGGGCGATGGGGTTGCTCCGCGGGCTGATGGAGTTCAAGCGCGCCTACGATCTGAATCTGCGGGTGAAGAACATGCTGCCGGATCTCTACGCGGAAGATCCTGACTTCTATCGCAACATGCGTATTCAGGATCTGGCCCAGGGGATCCACCGGCTGATCCGCCAGCACGATCTGCCGCGCCTGATGCTCCAGGCGTTTGACGTCCTGCCTGATATGAAGCTGACGCCGCACAAGGCCTGGCAGCGGCAGGTGAAAGGCGAAGTCGAAACCGTTGAGCTGGAAAATCTGGTCGGTCGGGTATCGGCCAACATGATCCTGCCGTATCCGCCGGGCGTGCCGCTGCTGATGCCGGGTGAGATGATCACCGAGGAGAGCCGGGCGGTACTCGATTTTCTGCTGATGCTCTGTTCGGTAGGACGTCACTATCCAGGCTTTGAAACGGATATTCACGGCGCGAAGCGCGATGAAAACGGCGTGTACTGGGTGCGAGTCCTAAAATAAAGGTGACCGCTTGCCAGGTGTGGGTTTTCGGTTGTAACGTTCAGGCATCATAAAAAGGAGAAGCTATGCTGGGTTTAAAAGCGGTTCACCATATTGCGATCATCGCCACCGATTATGCGAAAAGTAAGGCCTTCTACTGCGACATTCTTGGCTTTACGCTCATGAGCGAGGCCTACCGCGAGGAGCGTGACTCCTGGAAGGGCGATCTCGCGCTAAACGGGCAGTATGTGATTGAGCTGTTCTCTTTTCCTTTCCCGCCGTCGCGTCCGTCCCGCCCGGAAGCCTGCGGACTGCGTCATCTGGCTTTCAGCGTTGATGATCTTGATAGCGCAGTAAAACACCTGGAAGCGCACGGCGTGACGTGCGAGGCGATTCGCGTCGATCCGTTTACCAACAAGCGGTTTACCTTTTTTAACGACCCGGACGGCCTGCCGCTGGAGCTTTACCAGCAGTAATGTTTGTCCTGTGTGATAATGCCCGCTCAGTTCGGGCATTTTTTATGTGTAATTTCCTATGACCTTACCTGCTATCGCACAAGCCGTTTCACCGTACCGCCAGCTGCTGGTGGGGTTTAGCGGTGGCCTGGATTCCACCGTGTTGCTACATCGCCTTAAGCTCTGGCGCGATCGGGACCCTGGCGTCCAGCTTCGGGCTATACATATCCACCACGGACTAAGCCGTCATGCAGAGGAGTGGGTGGCGCACTGTGAAGCCTTGTGTGAGGCGTGGGCTATCCCGCTCATCGTTGAGCGCGTCACGCTTGCTGATGAAGGATTGGGTATTGAGGCGCAGGCGCGTAAAGCCCGCTATGCCGCTTTTGCCTGCGTATTGCTGCCCGGCGAAGCGCTGGTCACGGCGCAGCATCTGGACGATCAGTGCGAAACCTTTTTGCTGGCGCTTAAGCGGGGCAGCGGACCCGCGGGGCTTTCCGCCATGCCGGCGCGTTCTGATTTTGCCGGAACGCAATTATTACGGCCGTTGCTTGGCGAGACACGCGCGTCGCTGGAAGCCTGGGCGCGGGAACATCAGCTGAGCTGGATCGAAGATGAGAGCAACCAGGACGATAGCTACGATCGTAACTTCCTGCGTCTGCGCATCCTCCCGCTTTTAAGCGAGCGCTGGCCGCATTTCGCCGACGCGACGGCAAGAAGCGCCATGCTGTGTGCCGAACAGGAAAGCCTGCTGGATGAGTTACTCAGCGAGGAGCTGTCTGACCTCATTTCAGAAGACGGTGCGCTGGCAATTGCGCCTCTGGAGGCGATAAGCCCGGCGCGTCGGGCCGCACTGTTACGTCGCTGGCTCGCCACGCATCATGCTGCGATGCCGTCGCGGGCAATGCTGAGCCGTGTCTGGAACGAAGTCGCGCAGGCGCGGGAAGATGCTTCCCCCTGCGTACACCTGAGTGGATATGAGGTCAGACGCTATAAAGGCAAACTCTGGTGGGTAAAATACTCCCCCTCGCTGACCGATGTGGTGCTTCACTGGACCTCACCAGAGGCACCGCTGATATTGCCCCAGGACGCGGGGAGTGTCTCTCTGATGTCGACTGGGCATGTGCGTCTGCCAAAGCCCGGTGAACCCGTCAGCGTGCGCTTTAAGGCTGGCGGCTTGCTGCATATCGTCGGACGCAACGGGGGACGGAAGCTGAAAAAGATATGGCAGGAGTACAACGTGCCGCCGTGGCTGCGCGACACCACGCCGCTGCTATTCTACGGTGAAACGCTGATTGCTGCTGCAGGGGTGTTCATCACGGAAGAGGGGTGGACAGAAGAGGGTGCCAGCTTCGAGTGGCGGAAAGCGTAACGGGCAGCCCGGCTGCCCGTTAATGTCATCAGGATTCGCTCACCACGACGGTGCCGATTTGCGGGTGGCTGAAGCTGGCTATTTTGTCCAGACGCAGCTCGCGCGTCGCACCGGCATCTTCCACGACCAGGTATTCCACATTCTTGCGTGAAAGCAGATCGCTGGCCTTCGCCTTCAACACTTCGCCATCTTTTAGCTCCAGCGTCAGTATTAAATGATGCTGGCAGGCGAGTTCGAGGTTGTCATAGTCATCACAATTGATGGGTTGATAAGTATCATTCATCGACATAATCGCTCACCAGTAAATTCGCCGCAGCATACGCTGCTTTTTCCCTGACCGACTCTGAAAGGCTCTCATCAGAGGCCACTTCATTAAGCACCTTCAATACACAGCCCAACGCGTCCGGGACATACCCCAGATCTCCGCTGGCGATTTCCGCATACCGTTTGCGAATTAACTCACAATAATTATTCACATCCCCTCCCGCCAGCGCACTGACTTACTGTGAGATATCATTAAGCCTACGAAGATAAACTCGGTTTAGCAAGGTGACTATACCATACTCATTTAAGCAATATCAGCGCCTTGATAGCGGTGTATTTATTACTCCGTAACAGCCTTTTGCCTCCGTTTTCGCTACAATGTGCGGCTGATTCGAATGGAGTTCTCTCATGGCGCTGAAAGCGACAATTTATAAAGCAGTGGTCAACGTGGCCGATCTTGATCGCAACCAGTTTCTGGACGCGTCGCTTACGCTGGCACGCCACCCCTCCGAAACACAGGAGCGTATGATGCTGCGCCTGCTGGCGTGGATTAAGTATGCTGATGAACGTCTGCAGTTTACCCGTGGGTTAAGCGCGGAAGACGAGCCTGAAGCCTGGCTGCGCAACGACCATCTGGGGATCGATTTATGGATTGAACTCGGTCTGCCGGATGAGCGCAGGATTAAAAAGGCGTGTACTCAGTCTGCGGAAGTGGCGTTATTCGCCTATAACCAGCGCGCGGCGGAGATTTGGTGGCAGCAAAATAAGAATAAATGCGCGCAGTTTAAAAATCTCGCCGTCTGGTATCTGGATGATGAACAGCTGGCGCAGCTGAGCGAGTTCGCCAGCCGGACGATGGCGCTGCAGGCAACGATCCAGGACGGAGCCATCTGGCTTTCTGATTCTCAGAATAATCTGGAAATTCATCTGGCAGCCTGGCAGCCTGCGCCATGATCGTCTTGTCCCGAAGCGTCAGTATCCCTGATAGCGAGCTGGAGATCGCCGCCATCCGTGCTCAGGGCGCGGGCGGGCAGCACGTCAACAAGGCGTCGACGGCTATCCATTTGCGTTTTGACATTCGGGCCTCAAGCCTGCCAGAGTATTATAAAGAAAGTCTGCTTGCCGCCAGCCATCACTTGATCACCAGCGATGGTGTGATTGTGATCAAAGCCCAGGAGTACCGCAGCCAGGAATTAAACCGGGAAGCGGCGCTAGCCAGGCTGGTGGCGGTCATCAAAGAGTTAACGGCAGTACAAAAAAGCCGCCGGGCAACGCGGCCAACCCGCGCATCGAAAGAGCGTCGGCTGTCCTCGAAAGCCCAAAAATCCACAGTGAAAGCATTACGCGGTAAAGTTCGTCGCCCGATGGAGTGACGAAAGGGAACACAATTTTCATAAGGAATTCATTGTGAAAAAAGCATTATTTTCAGCGCTGGCAGTGAGTACATTGTTTGCGCTTTTCGGGTGTAACAACCGTTCTGAAACGCAGGTTTTGCAGCCAGCGCAGAATGAAGAGTTAAAGCCAATGCAGCAGAGCTGGCGCGGCGTATTGCCTTGCGCGGACTGCGAAGGCATTGAAACGTCACTGTTCCTGCAAAAAGACGGTACCTGGGTGATGAACCAGCGCTACCAGGGCGCGAAAGAACCCTCTTCATTTGCCACCTACGGGACATGGGCGCGTACGGCGGAGAAGCTGGTCCTGACGGATACCTCCGGTGACAAAACCTGGTTCCGCCCTAAAGGTGAGAACATGGAAATGCTCGACCGGGAAGGCAATCCGATTGAATCCCAGCTCAACTACACGCTGACGCCGGTGAAAGCGGCGCTGCCAGCCACGCCAATGGCGATGCGGGGGATGTATTTCTATATGGCGGATGCGGCGATCTTTACCGACTGCGCTACCGGTAAGAAAGTCAGCGTGGCAAACAATGCGCAGCTTGAACGTGATTACGCCGTGGCGCGCGGCAATGACAGCAAGCCGGTATTGCTGACGGTTGACGGCCACTTTACGCTGGAGCCAAACCCGGATAGCGGGGAGATGGTGAAAACGCTGGTGGCAGATAAAGACGCGAAGTTTGTCGCGGGTAAAGACTGTAACAGTAAATAAATTGACGTTGAGCCATTAAAAAACCCCGCCAGAGCGGGGTTTTTTGTTTAGCCTTTGATGGCTTTCACCAGGTAATCAAGAATATCGCCGGTCTTGATCATCTGTTTTTCGCCGCTGCGACGGTATTTGTATTCAATCTCATCGCTGTCGAGGTTACGGTCGCCGATGACGACGGTGTGCGGGATACCGATCAGTTCCATATCGGCAAACATCACGCCCGGACGCTCTTTACGGTCATCCATCAGCACTTCGATACCCTGAGCGCGCAGCTCGGCGTACAGCTTCTCGGCCAGCTCCTGCACGCGGTAAGACTTGTGCATGTTCATTGGCAGAATGGCCACCTGGAACGGCGCGATATTGTCCGGCCAGACGATGCCGCGCTCGTCGTAGTTCTGCTCGATGGCCGCAGCCACCACGCGCGTTACCCCGATACCGTAGCAGCCCATGGTCAGGATCTGGTTACGGCCATCTTCACCCTGAACGGCGGCGTTCAGCGCACGAGAGTATTTATCACCCAGCTGGAAGATGTGGCCCACTTCAATACCGCGCTTGATCATCAGCGTACCCTGGCCGTCCGGGCTTGGGTCGCCTGCAACCACGTTACGGATGTCTGCCACTTCTGGTGTCGCTACGTCGCGATCCCAGTTGATGCCGAAGTAATGTTTACCGTCGATGTTAGCACCCGCGGAGAAGTCGCTCATTGCAGCAACCGTGCGGTCAATAACGACAGGAACCGGCATATTCACCGGACCGAGAGAGCCTGGGCCAGCATTCACGACGGCGCGGATTTCCGCTTCCGTGGCGAACGTCAGCGGGCTGGCGACCTGCGGCAGCTTTTCGGCTTTCACTTCGTTAAGTTCATGATCGCCACGCACCAGCAGGGCAACCAGCGGGTAAGCGCTGCCTTCGGTGGATTTCACCAGCAGCGTTTTCACGGTTTTTTCGACTGGCAGACTGAACTGCTCAACCAGCTCGGCGATGGTTTTCGCATTTGGCGTATCAACCAGCGTCATCTCTTGCGTTGCCGCGCCGCGAGGTTCTTTTGGTGCCAGCGCTTCTGCAAATTCGATGTTCGCCGCGTAGTCTGAAGAGTCAGAGAAGATCACATCGTCTTCACCGCTCTGCGCCAGAACCTGGAACTCATGGGACGCGCTACCGCCGATGGAGCCGGTATCAGCCTGCACAGCGCGGAAATCCAGACCCATGCGGGTGAAGATTTTGCTGTAAGCCTCGTACATTTTGTCGTAGGTCTCTTGCAGCGATTCCTGTGACGTATGGAAAGAGTAGGCATCTTTCATCAGGAATTCGCGAGAGCGCATCACGCCGAAACGTGGGCGCACTTCGTCACGGAACTTGGTCTGGATCTGGAAGAAGTTCAACGGCAGCTGTTTGTAAGAGCTCAGCTCATTACGAATCAGATCGGTAATGACTTCTTCATGCGTTGGACCGAGAACGAATGGACGCTCGCCGCGATCGACGAAGCGCAGCAGTTCTGGGCCATATTGCTCCCAACGACCGCTCTCCTGCCACAGGTCAGCGGGCTGAACCACGGGCATGGACACCTCGATAGCACCGGCGTTGTTCATCTCTTCACGCACGATGTTTTCGACTTTTTTCAGGACGCGCACGCCGGTCGGCAGCCAGGTGTATAACCCGGAGGCCAGCTTGCGGATCATCCCGGCGCGCAGCATCAGCTGATGGCTGATCACTTCGGCGTCGGCAGGTGTCTCCTTCAGAGTGGAGAGCAGATATTGGCTAGTACGCATGTTGTTACGGTTCCATTTCGACGATTGGAACAGGCTGAAACGCCAGCCTGACACAAAAAAAGTGGTTTAGTTTACCAGTGTGGCAAAGATGCCAAAAGAGAGGAGAACAAAATTACCTGGGTTCAAGGGCAAACACTTCGAAACCTGCCCCAGTGACGCGCCAGCGCACGTTAAAATCCAGCAGCCAGACGGCGTACGTCTTTCCTGCTTCCTCTTCTTTACGGTAGGCCGGACGGGGGTCCTGTGCCAGAACTTCAGTGATGAAATGCCGTAAGCGAGGATAGCGTTTCTCCAGCTGACTCAGCTGTAAGGCTATCTCAGGCGTAAACGAGACTGGCATATCCGCCTGCGGTGCGTCCTGAGCGTAGCTTGCACGCGCATTCGGGAGGGATTCGGCGAAAGGCAAATAAGGTTTAATGTCGATAACCGGCGTGCCGTCAACCAGGTCCAGGCTGCCCAACTCAAGGATGACCTGATCCTTCTGGCAACGTATGCCTTTCAGTTCAACCAGCGACATCCCGATCGGATTGGGGCGGAAGGTCGAACGAGTCGCAAACACGCCCATTCTCGCATTTCCGCCCAGGCGCGGGGGACGCACGGTGGGACGCCAGCCGCCTTCCATTGTCTGGTGAAAAACAAATACCACCCATAAGTGACTGAAAGACTCGAGCCCGCGTACCGCATCGGCCTGGTTATAAGGTGCCTGAAGATGAAGCTCGCCGCTGCCGCTGGTGACCAGACCGGGCTGGCGGGGCACGGCGAACTTCTCTTTATACGGAGAGTGGATAACGCCTATTTGCTCAAACTGAAATGCACTCATTTCGCCGTAATGTTCAGCGCAGAACCGATGCAAACCGCCTGACGGTAGCAGCCCGGCGTGCCGCTGGTGACTTCGCAGCTGTGCAGCAGCACCGCGTTAGCTTTCATTTTTGCGGCGTTAATCTGCATGCGTTTACGCGCAGTCGGGATATTCGGTGGAGAGTCCTGATTGGTTGCCTGACAGGATTCACCGCTCACTTCACCCAGTTCACGGAACGGTTTGCCGACCAGTTCGTCAGCCTTGGTGATAATGCGAACCGGCGCAGGGCGAACCACTTTCGGTTTTGCAGGCTCTGTTTTTGGCGGGGTTGCCGTGCTTTGAACGGGTTCAACAGGAGATCTGCTTAGCATAGAACAGCCGCTCAGCATGAGTGCTAAAAGACAGATCGGTAAAGCACGCATAATAATTCCTCAATGGATAATCAAAACGTCAGATATTGAATCAGGTGACTGCACAAATGACAAGACGGGCATAAGCCCGTCCTGATGATATTACACTGAGGTGAGATTACCAGCCTTTAACAGCGCCGCCGTTAAACACTTTGTTGGCTTCCTGGTAAACTTCGTCTGACTGATAGGCCTGGACGAACTTCTTCACGTTTTCCGCGTCTTTGTTATCTTCGCGAGTCACGATCAGGTTAACGTACGGAGAGTCTTTATCTTCAACGAAGATACCGTCTTTCGCTGGCGTCAGGCCAATCTGGCTGGCGTAAGTGGTGTTGATAACGGCCAGGGCAATCTGCGCATCGTCCAGAGAACGCGGCAGCTGCGGTGCTTCCAGTTCAACAATTTTCAGATTTTTCGGGTTCTCGGTGACATCCAGAACGGTTGGCAGCAGGCCAACGCCGTCTTTCAGTTTGATCAGGCCCACTTTCTGCAGCAGCAGCAGGGAGCGTCCGAGGTTGGTTGGATCGTTAGGCACGGCTACCTGAGAACCCGGCTGCAGTTCGTCCAGCGATTTAATTTTCTTGGAGTAGCCTGCAATCGGGTAGACGAAGGTGTTACCCACGCCAACCAGCTTATAGCCGCGATCTTTGATCTGCTGATCCAGGTATGGCTTATGCTGGAAGGCGTTGGCGTCGATATCGCCTTTGCTCAGCGCTTCGTTCGGCAGAACGTAATCGTTGAAGGTTACGAGCTCAACGTCCAGACCGTATTTTTCTTTCGCCACTTTCTGAGCAACTTCAGCAACCTGCTGTTCTGCACCTACGATAACGCCCACTTTAATATGGTTTGGATCTTTTTCGTCCTGACCGCAACCCACCAGTGCCAGAGATCCAATCAGCGCGCCTACTGCTGCAAAGGTCTTTAATTTAAACGCCATGTTTTATCCTTAACTCATCGAGTTTGTGTTGTGTGTAACGTTATTTGTGAGTAACAGCCCGGACGATGCGATCGCCAGAGAACTGGATTAAGTAAACCAGAACAACCAGCAATACCAGAACGGTATTCATCACGGTAGCGTTATATCCAATATAGCCGTACTGATAACCAATCTGTCCTAAACCGCCAGCGCCTACGGCACCGCCCATCGCGGAATACCCTACCAGAGTAATAAGCGTAATCGTTGCCGCGTTCACCAGGCCCGGCAGTGCTTCAGGCAGCAGAACCTTGCGGACGATCTGCATAGGTGTTGCCCCCATTGCACGAGAAGCTTCAATCAAACCGGTTGGGATCTCCAGCAGGGCGTTCTCCACCATACGGGCGATAAACGGCGCAGCGCCTACGGTCAGCGGAACGATAGCCGCCTGCAGACCAATCGATGTGCCGACGATCACGCGGGTAAACGGAATCATCCACACCAGCAGAATAATAAACGGGATGGAACGGAAGATATTCACCAGCGCGGAGAGCGTACGGTAGAGCTTCGCGTTCTCAATGATTTGACCCGGACGCGTCACGTACAGCAGTACGCCTACCGGCAGGCCAATCACAAAACCAAAGAAACCCGATACAAAGGTCATTGCCAGCGTTTCCCAAACGCCGCGAACCAGTAGCCACATCATCGGCTCAGACATAACCCAGTACCTCTACTTTTACATGATGTTCTTGCAGCCAGGCGATTGCGGCCTGGGTTTCTTCTTGAGTGCCGTGCATTTCCGTCAGCATGATGCCGAACTTCACGCCACCGGCGTAATCCATCTGCGCGCTAATAATGTTGTTGTTCACGTTAAAGCGACGCGCGGTTTCGGAAAGCAGAGGGGCATCAACGGACTGACCGGTGAATTCCATACGCAACATCGGGACGCTGTCCGCCGTTGCCTCGGTTTTCAAACGCTCCAGATAATCTTCTGGAATATCCAGATGCAGCGTGGACTGAATAAACTGCTGCGCCAGCGGCGTTTTCGGATGGGAAAACACTTCGCTTACCGTGTCCTGCTCGATCAGTTCACCGTTGCTAATGACCGCCACGCAGTCGCAGATGCGTTTCACCACGTCCATCTCGTGCGTAATAAGGAGGATCGTCAGGCCCAGGCGACGGTTAATGTCCTTCAGCAGTTCCAGAATAGAACGCGTGGTGGCCGGATCCAGTGCGCTGGTAGCTTCGTCGCACAGCAGTACTTTTGGGTTGCTGGCCAGCGCGCGAGCAATAGCAACACGCTGCTTCTGCCCACCGGACAGATTTGCCGGGTAGCTATCATGCTTATCACCCAGACCCACGAGGTCGAGCAGTTCGGTAACGCGACGCTTCACTTCTTCTTTCGGCGTGTTATCCAGCTCCAGCGGTAAGGCGACGTTGCCGAACACCGTGCGGGAAGCCAGCAGGTTAAAGTGCTGGAAGATCATGCCAATTTGACGGCGCGCTTTGGTGAGTTCTTTTTCTGAAAGGGCGGTAAGTTCCTGACCGCCAACTTCTACGCTGCCCTGGGTTGGGCGCTCAAGCAGGTTAACACAACGGATGAGCGTGCTTTTACCTGCACCCGATGCGCCAATGACGCCATAAATTTGACCAGCAGGAACATGCAGGCTGACGTTGTTCAGCGCCTGAATGGTTCGGTTCCCCTGCTGGAACACTTTGGTGATATTGGAAAGTTTAATCATTAGATTATTTTTATCGTATGTAAGTTAGCCGTGGCATTTTCTTCTGCCAGATACGGGTGATGACCGTAAACAAAACGGATGTTAAGGCATCCAGACGTCTAAATCAATCCAACTCTGTACGATGAGCACTTTATTGCGCTGCGATTCATGAGATACTAGCTCAACAGGCCTTTTTCAGGAGCAAACCGGTGGCAAAATCAGTACCCGCAATTTTTCTCGACCGTGATGGCACTATTAATGTGGATCACGGTTATGTGCATGAGATCGATGAATTCGAATTTATCGACGGCGTTATAGAGGCAATGCGCCAGCTAAAAGAGATGGGCTATGCGCTGGTGGTCGTAACGAACCAGTCCGGCATCGCGCGTGGTAAGTTCACCGAAGCGCAGTTTGAGACGCTGACGGAATGGATGGACTGGTCGCTGGCCGATCGCGGGGTCGATCTTGATGGCATTTACTACTGCCCGCACCACCCGCAGGGAACGGTAGAAGAGTATCGTCAGACCTGCGACTGCCGTAAACCGCATCCGGGCATGTTTAACTCTGCGCAGGAGTTCTTGCACATTGATATGGCTGCTTCTTATATGGTGGGCGATAAGCTGGAAGATATGCAGGCGGCCGCAGCGGCGGGAGTGGGTACCAAAATATTAGTGCGTACCGGTAAGCCCGTAACGCCAGAAGCAGAAAGTGCAGCGGATTGGGTGATTAATAGTCTGGCAGAGCTGCCAAAAGAGATAAAAAAGCATCAGAAATAGCCTTTTTGGCGAAAAGGTGAGCGGTCGAAATAAAAATGCATATTTCCGCTTGTCATTCCTCGGCAGCTCCCTATAATGCGCCTCCATCGACACGGCGGATGTGAATCACTTCACAGTTAACCCGGTCGGTTGAAGAGAAAAAA
>NZ_JAAQOK010000041.1:0-43907 GCF_011683705.1 Enterobacter sp. 725m/11
TCCGTCGTCGGCAGCGTCAGATGTGTATAAGAGACAGATATAAATGAGTAGAGATGATTAAAGTCCTGAATCACACTTTTCAAATAAGCACGTATGACGTTTTGTCTAATTCTGAAGCGCAATAAAATAGAAAAATCTATTTTATTTCAACAGATTCTTTATAATGCAGTCAGATGAAGGGTAGCACACGGATTCAGACATGCCGCACAAAAGTAAAATTCTCCTCCTGGATACGGGTAAAGAATGGGGGGGAGGCACCAACAGTATGCTTGAGCTCCTGAAGCGGATCAATCGCGATAAATTCGATATTACGTGTTGTTTTTACAGTGATTATAGCCGCGCTGAAGGTGAGACGATTGGTCAGGTGCTCAACAGCATCGGGATCCCGCTCATCGTGATCCCTCAGCGTCAGCAGCCGCTCTGGGCCAAATTACTGAAGGAAGCGGGACGTAGCCTGCTGTTTTTCTCACGCAGCGCCCGTAAGGCATTGACTCGTTACGTGGATATCCTGTGGCGAATCAGGCCTAACGTCAGCAAAATCGAGACGCTTTTCATGGAGGGCGGTTTCGATACGCTCTATATGAATAACCAACCCGGCTCAAATGAGGAAGGCTATCTCGCGGCAGCGAAACTTCAGGCGCGGCTGGTTCAGCACTGTCGCATTGAGCCTGTTTTGACCCCGCCGCTGGTGAAGCTGGTGAATGCCCACGCCACAAAAATCATCGCCGTCTCGCACGGCGTTGAACGCGTGCTTCTTCAGCATGGCGTCCGGCCCGAACTGTGTACCACGGTCAACAACGCCATCGACATCCACCAGCCTTTGCCCGACCGACGCGCCATGCGCCAGCGTCTGAACATCGATGACGACACCTTTGTGTTCGGCAGCATTGGGTCGCTTATCCCTCGCAAGTCCAACCACCATACTCTGGAGGCGCTGGCCCAGTTCAGCCAGAAGCACCCGCAGGCAAAATGGAAGATGGTGCTGGTCGGTGAAGGGGCTGAACGCGGCGCGCTGACGGCGCAGGCTGACGTGCTGGGGATTGCTGAGCACATCATTTTTACCGGTTTCCAGAACACGCCTTTTGACTATCTCGCCACCTTTGACGCGTTTATTCTGGCTTCGAAGAGCGAAGGTTTGCCCCGCGTCGTGCTGGAGGCAATGCTGCTGAATATCCCGGTGATTGGCTCAAAGGTGACCGGCACGGCAGAATTGATCGACCATGAGTCGACCGGGCTGCTGTTCCCGTGGAGCGATGTGTCGCAACTTGCTCAACATCTGGATAATATCTGGCAGGATCCTGCTCTGTGCGCCCGGCTCGCCGCAGCCGCGCACCAGAATGTCTGCAACGTGTATGCCATTGAAAGCTATGTTAACGGTGTCGAGGCCGTTCTTGGCGCGCAATAACCAAACGAGAAGAACATGTTTAAATTCCTGAATGCTCGCTACCGCCATATTACCGGGCGTCATAACATTCCGTACGCTTCCCTTCCGGTCACGCGCGATCTCGTTGCGGTTGATTCCATCGTGATCCCTTGTACGGGCGCGGATTTCGTCGAAGAGGCGTTATTATCAGCGACCTTTGCAGAGCGTTACGCCACCGACGTCAGCGAGATTGTTATCGTCAGCGATCAGCCTGAATCCGCTTTTGGCGAACTGCCGCCAAAAACCCGCGTTGTGACCCTCACGCTGCCAAAACGTGAAGAGGGGTACCGCTATAAGCAGATCTACCTCAGCCGTCTGGTGAAGCTTAACGCTCCGCTTCAGGCGCGCGGAGAAGGCGTATTGATGATCGACTCCGATCTCAACCTGCTGAAGATGCCCCAGATCAACATGGCCGATATGCACATCTACTCCAGCTTCCGTCAGGGCAAAATGATTGCCAAGCTGGACGGCGCCCCCGCAGATAAAGTGCCGGCATATTACAAAGAAACGGTGCGCCCGTATCTGATCGATCACGTTAACGGCGCGTTTCTTGCCGCAACCAAAAAGACCTGGCGTCGCATCTGCCCGCTGTGGCTGACGCTGTTCCAGGATACCTGGGAGCTGATGGACGACACGCAGCCGCCGACCGATCAGCTGCCGCTCGCTGCGCTGCTGGACATGCTGGATGTTAAAACGGTTAACCTGGGCGACTGGATGAACTGGCCGGTATCCAAGAAGATCGGCGGTCAGGAAGCCGTTGTGCCGAAAGAGGTGATTGGCGCGCACGGGGGTTTCCCGCTTTCCGAATGGCAGAAGTATCTGGAATCTCCGGATAACAAATTGCTGTTCAAAGGGCAGGACTATACCCGCAAGGTGCGCTACCTGACGGACGAAGAGAAAAAGAATCAGTAAAAAAGGGGCCGCTGGCCCCTTTTTTATTACTTATCCCAGCTCAGGATCACTTTCCCTGACTGACCGGAACGCATCGCGTCGAAGCCCTGCTGGAACTCATCGATGGAGAAACGGTGAGTGATAATCGGGGACAGATCCAGGCCGGACTGGATCAGCGCTGCCATCTTGTACCAGGTTTCGAACATCTCGCGGCCATAGATGCCTTTGATGAACAGCCCTTTGAAGATGACTTTGTTCCAGTCGATGGACATATCTGACGGCGGAATGCCCAGCATCGCGATACGGCCACCGTGGTTCATGGTGTCCAGCATGGTGCGGAACGCCGGCGGCGCGCCGGACATCTCCAGGCCGACGTCAAAGCCTTCGGTCATACCCAACTCTTCCATCACGTCGGTCAGGCTCTCTTTCGAGACATCCACCGCGCGGGTGACGCCCATTTTGCGCGCCAGCGACAGGCGGTATTCATTCACGTCGGTGATCACCACGTTGCGCGCGCCCACGTGCTTCGCCACGGCTGCCGCCATAATGCCGATTGGGCCGGCGCCGGAAACCAGCACGTCTTCACCTACCAGGTCGAAGGAGAGCGCGGTGTGTACCGCATTGCCGAACGGGTCGAAGATGGAGGCCAGATCGTCAGAGATATTGTCCGGGATTTTGAAGGCGTTAAACGCCGGGATCACCAGGTATTCCGCGAAGCAGCCCGGACGGTTTACGCCCACGCCGACGGTGTTGCGGCACAGGTGCGTACGGCCACCGCGACAGTTACGGCAGTGACCGCAGGTAATATGGCCTTCACCAGAGACGCGATCGCCAATGCTAAAGCCTTTGACTTCCTGGCCGATGCCGACCACTTCACCAACATATTCGTGACCGACAACCATTGGGACAGGAATGGTTTTTTGCGACCACTGATCCCAGTTGTAGATGTGAACGTCAGTACCGCAGATGGCGGTTTTACGAATTTTGATCAGCAGATCGTTATGACCGACTTCCGGCTCCGGCACGTCGGTCATCCAAATCCCTTCTTCCGCTTTCAGTTTGGATAACGCTTTCATCACACGTCCTCAGGCAATTACGCCCAGCTGTTTGCCGATGCGGGTAAAGGCTTCCACCGCACGCTCAATTTGTTCAGGCGAATGCGCCGCAGACATCTGGGTGCGGATACGCGCCTGACCTTTTGGTACCACCGGGAAGAAGAACCCGGTGACGTAAATCCCTTCTTTCTGCAGCTCACGGGCAAACTGCTGCGCCACAACTGCGTCGCCCAGCATCACCGGAATGATCGCGTGATCAGCGCCGGCCAGGGTGAACCCTGCGGCGCTCATTTTTTCGCGGAACAGACGGGCGTTTGCCCACAGGCGGTCGCGCAGCTCGGCACCGGACTCCACCATCTCCAGCACTTTGATGGAGGCGGCCACAATGGCCGGCGCCAGGGAGTTGGAGAACAGGTACGGACGGGAGCGCTGACGCAGCCACTCAACCACCTCTTTACGCGCAGCGGTATAACCGCCAGACGCGCCGCCGAGCGCTTTGCCCAGCGTACCGGTGATGATGTCCACGCGTCCCATCACGTCACAGTATTCGTGGGAGCCGCGGCCGTTTTCGCCGACAAAACCGACCGCGTGGGAGTCATCGACCATCACCAGCGCGTCGTATTTATCCGCCAGGTCGCACACGCCTTTCAGGTTGGCGATCACGCCGTCCATGGAGAATACCCCGTCGGTCGCGATCAGTACGTGGCGGGCACCCGCTTCGCGTGCCTCTTTGAGCCGCGCTTCCAGCTCAACCATGTCGTTGTTGGCGTAGCGGAAACGCTTCGCTTTACACAGGCGAACACCGTCGATGATGGAGGCGTGGTTCAGGGCGTCGGAGATAATCGCATCTTCTGCGCCGAGCAGGGTTTCAAACAGACCGCCGTTGGCGTCGAAGCAGGAGGAGTACAGAATCGCGTCTTCCATTCCGAGGAAGTTTGCCAGCTTTTGCTCAAGCTGCTTGTGGCTATCCTGGGTGCCGCAGATGAAACGCACGGAGGCCATGCCGAAGCCGTGGGTGTCCATGCCGTTTTTCGCGGCGGCAATCAGCTCAGGGTGATTCGCAAGACCTAAGTAGTTGTTCGCGCAAAAGTTGATCACATGGCTGCCGTCGGCAACGGTGATATCCGCCTGCTGGGCAGACGTGATAATGCGCTCTTCTTTGAACAACCCTTCCGCACGTGCGGTGTCGAGGTCGCTGTTTAACTGTTTGTAAAAATCACCACGCATTGCAATTCTCCAGACTCGGCAAATTTTGGCACATATTACCCAAACCTATAGTTCATGACGAGATGACGCCGTATCTCTTCTCGTTTTTGCAGCATAAATCACGTGTACCCCTGCTGCATATCGGTGAATGGCTGAAGACCGGGCATTGTGATGATATGATATGAATATTAGCGTCCGGGATTGTCCCCGGGCTCAACACTTCAAAGGTTACAGTTATGATCATCGTTACCGGCGGCGCGGGCTTTATCGGCAGCAACATTATTAAAGCCCTCAATGATAAGGGCATCACCGACATTCTGGTGGTGGACAACCTGAAAGACGGCACCAAGTTCGTTAACCTGGTGGATCTGAACATCGCTGACTACATGGATAAAGAAGACTTCCTTATCCAGATTATGGCGGGTGAAGAGTTCGGCGAGATCGAAGCCATCTTCCACGAAGGTGCGTGCTCTTCCACCACCGAGTGGGACGGCAAGTACATGATGGATAACAACTATCAGTACTCTAAAGAGATCCTGCACTACTGCCTGGAGCGTGAAATTCCGTTCCTGTACGCCTCCTCAGCAGCAACCTACGGCGGGCGCACCTCGGACTTCATCGAATCCCGCGAATACGAGCAGCCGCTGAATGTCTACGGCTACTCCAAGTTCCTGTTTGACGAGTACGTGCGTCAGATCCTGCCGGAAGCGAACTCACAGATTGTCGGCTTCCGCTACTTCAACGTTTACGGGCCGCGCGAAGGGCACAAGGGCAGCATGGCGAGCGTGGCGTTCCACCTGAACACCCAGTTGAATAACGGTGAAAGCCCGAAACTGTTCGAAGGCAGCGACGGCTTCAAGCGTGACTTCGTCTACGTAGGCGACGTTGCAGCCGTAAACCTGTGGTTCCTGGAAAACGGCGTCTCCGGCATTTTCAACCTGGGCACGGGCCGCGCGGAATCCTTCCAGGCGGTGGCAGACGCGACGCTGGCATACCATAAGAAAGGCAGCATCGAGTACATTCCGTTCCCGGATAAGCTGAAGGGCCGTTACCAGGCGTTCACGCAGGCCGACCTGACCAACCTGCGCGCAGCAGGTTATGACAAGCCGTTCAAGACCGTTGCCGAAGGCGTAACGGAATATATGGCCTGGCTGAACCGCGACGCATAAGTATGAAGATTCTGGTGATCGGCCCGTCATGGGTGGGCGACATGATGATGTCGCAAAGTCTCTATCGCACGCTCAAGGCGCGTTATCCCCAGGCGATAATCGACGTGATGGCACCCGCATGGTGCCGTCCGCTGTTATCGCGTATGCCGGAAGTAAACGAGGCGATCCCGATGCCACTCGGCCACGGGGCGCTGGAAATCGGTGAACGCCGCAAACTCGGTCATAGCCTGCGCGAGAAGCGCTATGACCGTGCGTACGTGCTGCCTAACTCCTTCAAATCCGCCCTTGTGCCCTTCTTTGCAGGCATCCCGCACCGTACCGGCTGGCGCGGCGAAATGCGCTACGGCCTGCTGAACGATGCCAGGGTGCTGGATAAAGAAGCCTGGCCGCTGATGGTGGAGCGCTACGTGGCGCTGGCCTACGACAAAGGCGTCATGCGCAGCGCGAAAGATCTGCCGCAGCCGCTACTGTGGCCGCAGCTTCAGGTGAACGAGGGGGAGAAATCCCACACCTGCAACGCGTTTGGCCTTTCGTCCGAACGCCCAATGATTGGCTTCTGCCCCGGCGCAGAATTTGGCCCGGCTAAACGCTGGCCGCACTACCACTACGCCGAACTGGCGAAACAGCTGATCGACGAGGGCTACCAGATTGTGCTGTTTGGCTCGGCGAAGGATCACGAGGCGGGCAACGAAATTCTCGCCACGCTGAGCACCGAGCAACAGGCCTGGTGCCGCAACCTGGCTGGAGAAACGCAGCTTGAGCAGGCCGTTATCCTGATTGCCGCCTGTAAGGCCGTGGTCAGCAATGACTCTGGCCTGATGCACGTCGCCGCCGCGCTGGATCGTCCGCTGGTTGCACTGTATGGCCCAAGCAGCCCGGACTTCACGCCGCCGCTGTCGCACAAAGCGCGCGTAATCCGTTTGATCACCGGCTACCACAAGGTACGCAAAGGCGATGCCGCTGAAGGTTACCATCAGAGCCTGATCGACATTACCCCAGAGCGCGTTCTCGAAGAGCTCAACGAACTGCTGTTGAGCGAAGAAGGATAACGGATGCGGGTATTGATCGTTAAAACCTCCTCAATGGGCGATGTGCTGCATACGCTACCGTCGCTGACGGACGCGATGCGGGCCATCCCAGGCATCCGTTTTGACTGGGTGGTAGAAGAAGGCTTCGCGCAGATCCCCACCTGGCATGAAGCGGTTGACCGCGTGATCCCGGTCGCGATTCGCCGCTGGCGCAAAGCGTGGTTCTCCGCGCCGATTAAAGCTGAGCGTAAAGCCTTCCGTGAAACGGTGCAGGCGCAGCGTTACGACGCGATTATCGACGCGCAGGGGCTGGTGAAAAGCGCGGCGCTGGTCACGCGTCTGGCGCACGGCGTAAAGCACGGCATGGACTGGCACACCGCCCGCGAACCGCTGGCGAGTCTGTTCTATAACCGCCGCCACCACATCGCAAAGCAGCAGCACGCCGTAGAACGCACCCGCGAGCTGTTTGCGAAAAGCCTCGGCTATGCGAAACCGGAGGCGCAGGGCGACTACGCCATTGCGCAGCACTTTTTGCGCAATACAGATCCCTGTGCTCAGCCTTATCTTGTCTTTCTGCATGCCACAACGCGCGACGATAAGCACTGGCCGGAAACGCACTGGCGAAGGCTGATTGAACTAATGCAACCCTCCGGTATCCATATTAAACTCCCGTGGGGCGCTGAGCATGAGCGGCAGCGTGCGGCGCGTCTGGCAGCAGGCTTTTCCCACGTCGAGGTGTTACCCAAACTCACGCTGGCGCAGGTTGCCGCAGAGCTGGCAGGCGCTAACGCCGTTGTTTCCGTGGATACGGGTTTAAGCCATTTAACCGCGGCGCTGGATCGCCCAAATATCACCCTTTTTGGCCCGACCGATCCCGGCCTGATCGGGGGCTATGGCAAAAACCAGCATCAGATGGTCAGCCCGACTCAGCAAACGAAGGATATCAGCGCAGATGCGATTTTTTCATTTTTACAGGGCAGCCGTTGGCTTTCCAACAGGGATATTTAACCCATGAGTTACGTATTTCTGCTGATTTTACTCTTTCCGGTGAAGCTTATCCGGAAGCTGTTGCGCAAAGAGACAGGGAAAAACCTGGTCATTCAGACAGCCAAAATCGGTGATTTTGTTAATGCAACGCCCCTTCTGGGCTGGCTGCAAAAAAGCGACGTGCTGATCAGCCGCAGCGTGGGTGCGCTGGCGAAGCACGACGAGACGGTCGAAGAGATTTATTTTATTGAGCAGCATAAGCGTAACCTGTGGCGTAAGCTCTGTTTCGCCTGCAGGATCATGAACCGCTATGACAACGTCTACCTTCTGCAGCCTAACAGCGTGAATCTTTTTTTCGCCTCCGTTTGTAACGCCAAAAACAAGCAATTTTTAAGCACTTACACGCGCAGGTGGTATCACGGGATTTTCTATTCAACGGCCGATGGTACGGTTGACCACGGTAGAAAAACGTTAACAGTCACTGACTATCTTAAGCTGGCCGACCGCGCTCTGACCTGGCAAGACTCTCCAAAGCACGCCACAAAGCCACTGTTTAAACCCGCGACTTATCCGGCGATCCTTGATAAACCCGGCGCGGTCCGCATTGGCATCAGTATCGCCGCCGGGAATAAAGCCAAAACCGTTCCGCCTGTCATCTGGAAGCAAATTGCCGATCGTCTCGCCGACCTGCCCTGCGAGTTTTATGTCTTTGGCGCCCCAAATGAACAGTCCTGGATGGATGACATCACCCGCGCTTACGGTGAACTGCCCAACTTTATTAATCTGATTGGCAAGATCTCGCTTGAAGAGCTTCCGTGGGCAATTTCTAAAATGGATTGTTATATCGCCTCCGACTCGGGGAATGTCTACATCGCCGATGCGGTTGGCGTGCCGGTCGTCTTACTGTTCGGTCCGTGCTGTCACTACGAGCAGCGCCCGCTTGGCAACGTGTTGCTGATTGGCAACGATGATAATATTTGCTCGTATGTTTTTGAAACTCGTTATTATTTCCCGCAAGGCCGGGAAGAACTCTTCGCGGTAACAGATGAATCGCTGGACGAACTCAAACATTTCATTTGCGGGCTACCAACAGCAAAATCTGCCTTTGATGCTAAGGGAAACTAATTACTATGGCTTTTCTCAGCATCATTATTGCCGCACATAATGCCGAAAACACGCTTCACGCCACGCTGGAAAGTCTGCAAAACGCGATTGAGAATGCAGGCGATGATGTAGAAGTTATTATCATTAATGACAGTTCCAACGATTCCACACAGGATATTATTGAGGCGTGGTTGCCAAAGCTTCCGCATGCGCAATGCCAATACGTTGAGTACCGTAACGTAGGGCATGTTCGAAACAGCGCAGTCTCGCTGGCGTCAGGCGATTACATCACGATGCTTGATAGCGACGATCTATTAAAGCCGGGTAGCATCCGGGATGCCGTCGCCTTCCTGAAAGCAGAGCGTCCTGATATGTTGCTGACGCGCCTGCTGGAAATACGCGATATGCGGAAAATCACCTCCGCCTGGCAGGGATTCACGCCCGTCTCATTATCGCAAAATGATGCAATAAAGCGTTTCCTGCAGCACAAAGATTTTCAGGCGCATCTCATCGGGCAATTCATCCACCGCAAGCTGTATGCAAGCAACCCGATCCCGTCTATGGTCTGCTATGAAGATTTCGCAGTATTTCCCGGCATGCTGATGCAATCGCACAAAATATTCTATCAGCGCCAGGGACACTACTATTACATCAAACGCAGCGACAGTTTGTCGAGCCGTCTTGACGCCAGCAAAATCGCTACGCTGGTTGAATGCACCTTACAGATGGAAAACACCTTACCGCAATCATTCAGGCATCTGGTTAATTGCCACTGGTTTGATATTTACAGTAACCATCGAAAACATTTGACCGACCAGCAACTCAAACAGGTTAAGGCGCGGGTAAACGCACTTTATTCTTTCTCTTTTTTCTTCTCCAGAGATGTACGTTTCAGCTACAAAAAAAGGGTCATTGAGGCATTATGGAAAAAGTAAAACTGCGGCTCTATCAGCTGACGCTGATTTTGAGCCTCATTTCGTTTGCACTGGCGCTACTGAGCTCAGGTAAACAACGCGAATTTTTCTATATTGCGGTTTATGCCAGCATTATCGGCTTAGCTTGCGAATATAAAAAAATCACCCTGCGCCCCTTTTCAATCGCGCTCCCCATATTGCTGATTGGGCTACTCAATCTTGTCTGGTATATGGTGTACGAATACCATAGCGAAGGTTTAAACGCTTACAGCGATTATCTGGGTGCCAGTAAGAAACTGATATTAGCGAGCATTCTCGTTTTTTATCTTGATCGGTTCAAATCGTATATTGATAAAGAATCATTTCAGAAATACTTCTTATACGCCTCTGGCGCGGGACTCATCCTTGCCACGGTCTATGGCTTATGGCAGGCCTGCCAGGGAATGGGGCGTATCGAGATGGCCATAAATCGTGCGACCGTGTCAGCCTATGTATACTCTGTACTGTCGCTGGCGCTCATATACAGTCTTTATCTTCAGAAAAACAGAAAATTGTATGTTGTAGCGGGTCTCACCGTATTAATTTCCTGGTTCGTTATTCTTTTGACAGGGACGCGTGCTGCCATGGGGCTGTATTTGCTTATGGCGATTGTGCTGACCCTTTACCATTTCAGAAGAATTCACCTTAAATCAATGCTGATTTTCTTATGTGTTGTGGCGGGCATTATTATCGTTAGCTACAAGCCTTTGATCTCGCCAAAGATAGATCAAACGCAGAGGGAATTTGCAATCTACCAACAAGGCATTGACGCCACGTCACTCGGGGCGCGTTTTTCCATGTGGATAGTGGGTCTTCAGAACGGTCTGGCCCACCCACTGGGACAGTCAATCGAAGATCGCGAGGTATGGTCACAGCATTATGTTCAAGAGGGGCACCCGCACCTCGTATCCGCACTCGAGTATATCAGGATACATCTGCACAATGAATTTATCGAAAAATACTCTCTGCAGGGGCTTCCGGGTCTGGCGATATTACTCTTTTTCTTCGTTTCGATGATCGCTTACGCGCTTAAAAACCGAAATGGCCTGCTGCTGACAACGATGCTTCTTTTATTACTCTATGGCCTGACGGACGTCATTTTATTGAGCTCAGAAGCCCTAATATTCTTTGTTACTCTGTTTGCATTGAGTACTCCCTTCTCGCAAACCAGACAACATCAATAAGAGATAATGCCCGCCAGCCGGGCATTATTTTTTCTTGTATTGATAAAACTCCGCCAGCGTCATCCCCACCGTCTTATCGGATAGCCAGCTAAAAAGCGCTTCTAAATCCTGATACAACCCTTCGATCGCCGCCTCATCTTTAAACGTGGGGCTTCCGCCGGGCATAAATTCTGACGAATGAAGCATAAACTCCACATAGTCATTTCCCCGCGACAGGCACTGCTGCGCGACCTGAATCATCTGCGCCGCATTGCCGCCGGACGGTCGCAACCAGTTTACGGACGGAGAGCGGTATTTCCCGCGCAGACGATCATAGCCTTGCTTGATCGTGTTCAACCAGGCCGGATGTTTATACTGAATGCTCATTGGCACTTCGAGTAAGGGGCTATTTCCCGCCCGGGAAATAGTATCTAAATCCATAAAATAGGCGTGGTCGGGGAAATGCTGATAATCCGTTCCGCCATTGCCCTGCGGAGCACCTTTCGCATTGCGCCAGTTCACGCGTGGCGTCACAGAGCAATCAACCTGGTAGCCCAGTTCAACGAGCAATTTTGCATAGCGGCTATCAAATGCCCAACGCCCGGCGCGGTGGCTCAGCATTTTGGTCTGGAATGTCTCTTCCAGCAGACGGGTCATGAACAGCACTTTCTCACGCATCACCTCGTCTGAAAATTCAATCAGATACGGTTGCCAGCGCCAGTCATCTCCCGTGAGATCGTGCTCAGGTGGGCTATTCCATGCATGAAGGTGCATACCCACCTCCCCCTGACCGCGAGCGATCGCGTCCCTGGCGAATTCAATGAAAACGGGCTCGATTGCCATCTCATAGTTTGTCAGCCATACGGGCTTAAAACCAAAACGCTCACAGAGGGCCTGGAACCGGGCCAGATAGCGCGCATTTTCCGTTTTAATGACGCGGTGATTCTGCCAGAGATTATCGCCCTCAGTATCGATCGTGATGATAAACGCTGGTTTTTTCATAATGAGTCCGCATGACAGGGAAGTTAGCGCTATGTTACGCACTCTCCAAAGCCTGAGTAAACCCTTCCTGGGAAATTCCTGAGATTATGGAGAAAGAGTGCAAGTCGCTACCAGGTCTATTAGAATTGCCAACAGTACAACGCCGATAAGATGATGATGAATAACTTACCTGACACGCCTGATTTGCGCATTCTACTGATCAAACTCCGCCATCATGGCGATATGTTATTGACCACCCCCGTCATTGATTCATTACGTCAAAAATGGCCACAAGCGCAAATTGACGTGCTGTTGTATGAAGAAACGCGCGATATGCTCGCCACGCATCCGACGATTGGCACTATTTATGGAATCGATCGTAAATGGAAGCACCTGGGCACGCTAAAGCACCTTCATAAGGAGTGGCAGCTGCTCTGCGCGTTACGAAAGCAACATTATCATCTGGTGATAAATCTTGCCGATCAGTGGCGTAGCGCTATCGTTACCCGTTTCACTGGTGCGCCGGTTCGCCTCGGATTCGCCTTTAACAAACGCAACAATCCATTCTGGCGTTTCTGTCATAGCGATTTAGTCTCTGTTGCAAATCACAAATCCCTGCACACTGTCGAACAAAATCTCTCCATTCTGTCACCATTACAGGTCGCGCCTGAGCCAACTGTTACCATGGCCTACAGCGCAGAAGACTGGCACCACGCCCGCCAGCAGCTGGTGCAAAAAGGAGTGGGCGATAACTACATCGTCATTCAGCCGACATCACGCTGGTTCTTCAAATGCTGGGATGAAAGCAAAATGGCGCAAACCATCACCGCGCTGCAGCAGGATGGGCATACCGTTGTACTCACGGCCGGGCCGGATAAAAAAGAGCTGGCGATGATAGATCGCATACTCGCCGCCTCACCGAAAACGGGGGTCGTCTCGCTGGCGGGACAGCTAACGTTGCGCCAGCTGGCCTCACTCATCGACCACGCGTGTCTTTTTATTGGCGTTGACTCCGTTCCGATGCACATGGCCGCCGCGCTGCAGACGCCCTGCGTGGCGCTGTTTGGCCCTTCCAAACTGACGTTTTGGTCTCCATGGCAGGTCAACGGTGAAGTCATCTGGGCCGGCGACTACGGTCCCCTTCCCGATCCCGACGCTATTGATACCAAAACGAAAGAACGCTATCTCGACGCCATTCCTGTTGATGCTGTCGTCTCCGCTGCAAGGAGATATTTGTCATGAAACACCATCGTCTGGCGATTGTTCGCCAAAAGTATCGCCCTGATGGCGGAGCGGAGCGCTTCGTTTCACGTGCGCTCACCGCACTGAGCAATCAGAATCTTGAACTCAACGTCATTACGCGTGAATGGCAGGGCGAGAGACAGGACGACTGGCATATCCATATTTGCGACCCGCGCAAATGGGGCCGAATTAGCCGCGAACGCGGGTTTGCCCATGCTGCCCGCGCGCTGTGGCAGCAACAGCAGTTTGATATTGTGCAAAGCCACGAGCGGATTCCGGGCTGTGATATCTACCGCGCTGGCGATGGCGTCCATCGCCGCTGGCTGCTACAGCGTGCGCGCATCCTGCCCGCCTGGCGCGCGAAAATGCTGATGGTCGACCGCTATCACCGCTACGTGATGCACGCCGAGCGTGAAATGTACCAGGCGCCAGAGCTGAAAGCGGTTATCTGTAATGCGGAGATGATCAAACGCGAAATCGTCGAAGACTTTGATATTGACGCAAAAAAGATACATGTGATTTATAATTCAATTGATTCCAGCCGCTTCGTTCCGGCCCAGGAAGCACAGCGTGCCGCGCTGCGTCAGCAATTTGGTTTGCCAGCCGATGCCGTGGTGTTCTGTTTTGTAGGATCGGGATTTGAACGAAAAGGATTGGCCAGCGCCATACGCGCTATCGCAGGAACTTCAGCCTGGCTGATTGTGGTTGGACAGGATAAAGCAGAACATCGTTATCGTGACCTCGCCCGTTCATTGGGCTGCGAAGGGCAAATCCGTTTCCTGGGGATGCAGAAAGAAACGCTGCCTTTTTATCAGCTATCCGATGGTTTACTGTTGCCAACGCTGTATGATCCCTTTCCAAACGTCATTCTTGAAGCGATGGCCTGCGGCTTGCCCGTCATTACTTCAGAGAGTTGCGGAGGCGCTGAATTTATTCAGCAAGGCCAGAACGGATTTTATTGTGACGCCCTGGATATCAACACATTGAAGGAGGCAATTGCAGCCACTCCTTCTCTGGGAAAAAATAACACGATGGGGCAAGCGGCACGTGAACGGGTAAAAGACGCCACCCCCGAAAAACTGTCAAGTCAGCTTATTTCGCTTTATCAAAAATTACTGGATTAAAAATGCGCATCCTAATGATTATTGATGGTTTACCCGGTGGGGGAGCTGAAAAAACAGTTCTTACACTTTCCAGCGGATTAACGGAAATGGGGCATCAGGTCTCCCTTTTCTCTCTGCGGAAAGTGTGTGATTACGCCATCCCGGAAGGCATTGATTATCAGGTGGTTCAGGATACCTGCAAAAAACCGTGGCGCAAGCTGACGGAGATCCCACGCCGAGCCCGCCTGCTGGATCAGGCAATTGAGCGGGCTGAGCGCAGCGGAAAATTTGACGTTGTGTTCTCTCATCTGCACAAAACTGACCGCATTGTGGCGCACTGCCGCGCGCTGGAGCGTGAAAAAGTCTGGTTCTGCGTGCATGGCATGTTCTCTTTCTCCTATCTTCGCCATCGCAGCGGGCTTTCGCGCTGGTTTAAGCATCTTAAAATTCGTCATACCTACGAAAACCGAAACGTTGTCGCCGTCTCAGGCGCCGTGCTGAAAGACCTTTCCGAGACCCTGGCTCTGAAACTCCGGCGTAAAGCGGTTATCCACAATCCTTTTGATATCCCTGAAATTCAGCGTCTGGCGGATGCCCCCTTCGAGATGCAAGGGAAGGATTACATCATCCATGTCGGCCGCTTCCATGAACACAAACGCCACGACCGTCTTTTACGCGCGTTCGCACAGAGCCAGCTCGACACTACGCTTGTCATGATGGGCAATGGTTCCGAAGCCAAAATTCAAAAGCTCAAACAGCTTGCCCGCGACCTGGGTATTGAAGACAAGACGGTTTTCCGTCCCTTCGACTCCAATCCCTACCCCTGGATTAAAGGGGCACGCCTCTTAGTGTTAAGTTCTGACTGCGAAGGTTTTGGTAATGTGCTGGTGGAATCCATTATCTGCCAGACGCCACCGGTCAGTACCAATTGTCCGGGTGGCCCCGCAGAAATCCTCACCGGCGCCTTAGCGCGCGGGCTGGCAGAGCTAAATGACGCGTCACTGGCAAAAACCCTGGTAGATATTTATACCGCCCCGCCGGTCGTTGGCGATGCAACGATTGCGTCGTTCGGTATCAATGCCATTTGCCAGCAGTACATTGCTTTGGTCGACAATCAAAAATAATCAGGTTTCTTATGCAAAATTCAGCACCATTGTTAAGCGTGGTGGTTGCCGTTTATAACGGCGAAGCTTTTCTGGATCAGTTCTTTACCTGCCTTGTGAATCAACGCATCGACAGCATGGAAGTCATTATTGTCAATGATGGCTCAACTGACCGCTCGATGCAGATCGTCGAAAGCTGGCGTGAAAAACTGCCGCAGATGCAGGTGATTGAACAGCAAAACCAGGGCGTTTCCATTGCGCGAAATACCGGCCTGGCCGTTGCAACCGGTCAGTATCTCTCTTTCCCGGATATTGATGACGTCTTCAAACCTGGCATGTACCAGCGTCTGCTGGATATGGCCGTCACGCAGGATCTGGATGTCGCCACCTGCAACGGCAACTACGTCTGGGAAAATGATAAGAAACCGTCTCGACCTATCTTCCCCGAGGATAAACTCGCCTCAACGGGCGTTATGACGGGCCCGGCATGGTTAAAGATGGCGCTGGATTCACGTAAGTTCCTGCACGTGACCTGGCTTAATATCTATCGCCACGATTTTATTCGTAAACACAGTTTCCATTTCGAACCCGGGCTGCGCCATCAGGATATCCCGTGGACCACCGAGGTGCTGCTTGCCGCAGAGCGCGTTCAGTACACCAGTGAACGCTTTTATGACTACTACATTCACTCTGCCTCGGTATCGCATACGCCGGATAATGACGACACGCTGATCCGCTCCGCGCGCCACTACATGAAAATCCTGCAGATGCTTGATGCCATTAACCAGCGTTACCCGGATAAAGTGAAAAATATCCCCGCCTGCCACTGGCAAATCGCCAAAGAGGGGCTGGGGATCATTCATACCTTCGACAACATGAAGGATGAGACAAAGAAAACAATGATTATCAAAGAGTTCTTCGACACCGGGATCTGGAAGCTTATCTGGAAAAGTGCCAAAAGCCCGCGTTTGCGCTGGCGCCTGGGCCGACGCTACTTCCGTTTAAAACGGTATCTGGCATAAGAGATAGCTTTACCTGGCTTAAATGCTTAGAATTTGCCCGCCGAAACTAAAAAGACGGATAATCGCTTGGAATTGTTGTATACCGCCCTGCTCTATATCATTCAGCCACTGGTGTGGCTGAGACTGTTGCTTCGTAGCCGTAAAGCGCCTGCGTATCGTAAACGCTGGGCTGAACGCTATGGCTTTTGCCGCAATAAAGTCGCCCCGGACGGTATTTTGCTGCATTCCGTTTCTGTCGGTGAAACGCTAGCGGCGATCCCGCTGGTTCGCGCTCTGCGCCACCGCTACCCGTCTCTGCCGATTACCGTCACCACCATGACGCCAACCGGCTCAGAGCGCGCGTTATCCGCGTTTGGCAAAGACGTTCATCACGTCTACCTCCCTTACGATCTGCCCTGCGCTATGAATCGTTTCCTGAACACCGTTCGCCCGAAGCTGGTGATCGTGATGGAAACCGAGCTGTGGCCGAACATGATTTCCGCTCTGCACGCCCGTAAAATTCCGCTGGTGATTGCCAACGCGCGCCTTTCAGAGCGCTCGGCGAAAGGCTACGGCAAGCTGGGCAAATTTATGCGCCGCCTGCTGAGCAAAATCACGCTGATTGCCGCGCAGAACGAAGAAGACGCGGCGCGCTTTATCTCCCTGGGCCTGAAGCGCAACCAGCTTGCCGTGACCGGCAGCCTGAAATTCGATATTTCCGTTACCCCTGAACTGGCCGCCCGCGCCATCACGCTGCGCCGCCAGTGGGCTCCGCGTCGCCAGGTCTGGATAGCGACCAGTACTCATGAGGGCGAAGAGGCGATTATCCTGCAGGCGCACCGTAAGCTGCTGGAAACCTTCCCGGACCTACTGCTGATTCTGGTGCCTCGTCACCCCGAACGTTTTAAAGATGCCCGCGAAATGGTGCAGAAAGGCGGCTTCAGCTTCACCCTGCGCAGCAGCGGAGAGATCCCTTCCGGCAGTACCCAGGTGGTGATTGGCGATACGATGGGCGAACTGATGCTGCTCTACGGCATTGCTGACCTCGCCTTTGTTGGCGGCAGCCTGGTGGAGCGCGGAGGCCATAACCCGCTCGAGCCGGCAGCCCACGCCATTCCTGTGCTGATGGGTCCACACACGTTTAACTTCAAAGATATCTGCGCTAAATTGCAGCAGGCCGATGGTTTAATTACCGTGACCGATGCGGACTCGGTCGTCAAAGAAGTATCGACCCTTCTGACGGATGAAGATTACCGCCTGTGGTACGGTCGCCACGCCGTCGAAGTGCTGCACCAGAACCAGGGCGCACTCACCCGTCTGCTGCAGCTTCTGCAACCTTATCTGCCTCAGCGGAGCCACTAATGTCTACGCGTCTGTCGGTCGTCATGATCGCCAAAAACGCCGCCGACCTGCTTCCGGACTGCCTGGCCTCCGTCGCCTGGGCTGACGAAATTGTTATCCTCGACTCCGGAAGCACGGACAACACGGTGGACATCGCCCGGGCTGCGGGCGCAAAAGTCTTTACCGATACCGACTGGCAGGGCTACGGCATTCAGCGCCAGCGCGCGCAGGGTCACGCCACGGGCGATTATGTGCTGATGATCGACACCGACGAGCGCGTCACCCCGGAACTCCAGCAGGCCATTCAGGCGGTGCTTTCCTCACCCCAGCCTGGCGCTGTATACAGCATCGCGCGTCGCAACTACTTCCTTGGCCGCTTCATGCGCCACAGCGGCTGGTATCCGGATCGCGTAATGCGCCTCTACGAGCGCGGGCGCTTTCAGTACAACGACAACCTTGTCCATGAGTCACTGGCCTGCGACGGCGCACAGGTCATCCCCCTGACGGGTGATTTGCTGCATCTGACCTGCCGTGATTTCGCCAGCTTCCAGAAAAAGCAGCTCAACTATGCCACCGCATGGGCGCAGGAACGCCACCAGCGCGGCAAGAAGGCCTCGCTGACAGGAATCTTCACCCACACGCTGGGCGCGTTTCTGAAAACGCTGCTGCTGCGCGGCGGCGTGCTGGATGGTAAGCAGGGCTGGTTACTGGCGGTAGTGAATGCCCAGTATACTTTCAACAAATACACCGAGCTGTGGGCGCTCTGCCGCGGCTACTCAGAGAAAACGTGAGCCATGAGCACAAAAGCGATTTATCCGGGTACCTTCGATCCGATCACTAACGGTCATCTTGACATCATTACCCGTGCAGCGTGCATGTTCGACAAGGTGATCCTGGCGATTGCCGCCAGCCCCAGCAAAAAGCCGATGTTTGATCTCAACGAGCGCGTGCAACTTGCCACCGACGCCATTTCGCACCTGCCGAATGTTGAAGTTGTCGGGTTCAGCGATCTGATGGCGAACTTCGCCCGCGCCCAGCAGGCCAATATTCTGATTCGTGGCCTGCGCGCGGTGGCAGACTTCGAGTATGAGATGCAGCTGGCGCACATGAACCGCCACCTGATGCCGGAGCTGGAAAGCGTATTCCTGATGCCGTCAAAAGAGTGGTCGTTTATCTCGTCCACGCTGGTAAAAGAGGTGGCGCGCCATCACGGGGACGTTACCCATTTCCTGCCGGATAACGTCCACCAGGCGCTGATGGAAAAGCTAAAGTAGTTCTATTTCTGACACTGGCGGCAGTAGAACGTGGCGCGCTGGGCGTGCTTCGTGGCAATAATCGGCGTCCCGCATGCCCTGCATGGCTCGCCCTTACGGCCATACACCTGCAGCTCCTGGGCAAAATAGCCTGGTTTACCGTCGCTTTGCAGAAAATCCTTCAGGGTGGTCCCGCCTTGCTCAATCGAGCGCAGCAGCACTGCTTTAATGACCCGAACCAGCAGCTCACACTCCTGCGCGGACAGCGACGAGGCCAGCCGATCGGGATGGATCCCGGCCGCGAACAGCGATTCACTGGCGTAAATATTCCCCACGCCTACCACCAGCTTGTTATCCATCAGCCAGGGCTTGATCGGGGTCTTTTTCTTCGCGCACTTCTCTTTCAGGTAGTCCGCATTAAACGCGTCTGAAAGCGGCTCAGGGCCCAGATGCGCCAGCACGTTGTGTCCTTCCAGCTCCTTCGTCCACAGCCACGCGCCAAAACGCCGCGGATCGGTGTAGCGGAGCACTTTGCCGTTGCTCATTACCAGGTCAACGTGATCGTGTTTTTCCGCAGGTAGTTCTTCGGTCAGGATGCGCAGGCTCCCGGACATCCCAAGATGGATAATGATCCAGCCGTCAGGCAGCTCCAGCAGCAGGTATTTCGCGCGGCGCTGCACGCTAAGGACGGGTTTGTCGCTTAACGCGTGGATCTCATCGGACACCGGCCAGCGCAGTCGTCCATTGCGAACGACGGCATGAAGAATAGTCGCGCCGACCAGATGGGGCTCAATGCCGCGACGGCTGGTCTCTACCTCAGGTAATTCAGGCATGGTTCCTCCGTTGAGATGCAGAATGCAAAAAACCCCGCAGTTGCGGGGTTTTTCAATACAAGGAGGCTAAAATTATTTGATTTTAGCTTCTTTGTACAGTACGTGCTGGCGTACAACTGGATCGAATTTTTTCAGTTCCAGTTTTTCCGGCTTAGTACGTTTGTTCTTCGTGGTGGTGTAGAAGTGACCTGTACCAGCAGAAGAAACCAGCTTGATTTTCTCGCGAATACCTTTAGCCATGATTTATTTCCTCTTTAAGTACTTAGTACTTTTCGCCACGGGCACGCAGTTCAGACAGAACTGTATCGATGCCTTTCTTATCGATTACACGCATACCTTTAGCAGATACACGCAGGGTGACAAAACGCTTCTCGCTCTCAACCCAGAAACGGTGAGAGTGCAGGTTCGGCAGGAAACGGCGTTTAGTCGCGTTCAGTGCGTGGGAACGGTTGTTACCGGTCACCGGACGCTTGCCAGTAACTTGGCAGACTCGGGACATGTCTATTCTCCAAAAATCAAATTAGCTCGAGCTTCGTATGGGGTATCGGCGCCTCGTCAGGCTTTACAGCCCGGTCATCGCGTAGTTCTAAGTGAACTCTCGATTGCCAGGCCCAAATGCCAAACCCGAGATTCTCAAAGGTGGCGTAGTATACGCTGACTCGGCGGTGTGCTCAAGTCCCGAACAGACAAAGATCCCGATGGATCGCGAGAAATAGCCTAAATCCAGCCATGTTCTGCAAAAGAAATGTACTCTCCGCGGCCAATTATCAGATGGTCCAGAACACGAATGTCCATGAATTGACAGCATTTGATAATGCGTTCGGTGATTTCTTTGTCAGCTCTGCTCGGTTCTGCACAGCCAGAGGGGTGATTATGCGCGAGGATCACCCCCGCTGCATTCACTTTTATCGCTTCACGCACAATTTCACGCGGATGTACCTCAACGTGGCTCAGTGTACCCGAAAACAGGCGGCTGTGCTTCAGTACCCGGTTCCTGTTGTCGAGAAAGATCACCATAAAGATCTCCCGCTCCAGACCGGATAGCTGGCTTTGCAAAAATTCGCGGGTCATGTCAGGGGTAAGGATCGGATCTTGCTCCTCCATCTGTACGTTATAAAATCGCCGGGCAAGTTCAGCAATACCCCGTAACTGGGCATACTTCGCGACGCCAATGCCTTCTACGTGCGTAAACGCCTCCAGTTCGGCTGTCAGCAAACCATGTAGTGAACCAAAATGGTCTATCAGATTTTTCGCCAGCGTAAATACCGTTTTTCCCTTCGTACCTGTACGTAAAAAGAGCGCCAGCAGCTCCTCGTCTTTTAATAACGCGACGCCATGACGCAGCATTTTTTCGCGCGGTAGCAGCAGTTCAGTCTCTTCCATGCCCGGCCTCCTTCTGTTTGCCATTATGCTGCCACAGGCAAATCCGGGGCTCGACGCTGAGGTTTCGTTCTTGCGTAGCGCCTCGCAAAGTGCATAAAGGACTTCATCACCCCCTATTTGGGATTGTGGTAAAATGCCCGCTCTCTGGTGAAACCCAACAGGAAAGAATCATGATGAGCCTGGCCGGTAAAAAAATCGTTCTTGGCGTGAGCGGCGGCATTGCTGCTTATAAAGCGCCGGAGCTGGTGCGTCGTCTGCGCGAGCGCGGGGCGGACGTGCGGGTCGCGATAACCGAAGGCGGTAAAGCCTTTATCACCCCTCTGAGCCTGCAGGCGGTTTCAGGATACCCGGTATCTGACAGCCTGCTCGATCCGGCCGCCGAAGCCGCGATGGGGCATATTGAGCTTGGGAAATGGGCCGATCTGGTGATTCTTGCCCCTGCCACGGCAGATTTAATTGCCCGCGTGGCGGCCGGTATGGCGAACGATCTGGTTTCGACCATTTGCCTCGCGACGCCTGCGCCCGTCGCCGTTGTGCCCGCCATGAACCAGCAGATGTACCGCAATGCCGCCACCCAGCATAATCTGGAGACGCTGGCGTCGCGCGGCCTGCTTGTCTGGGGCCCGGACAGCGGCAGCCAGGCCTGCGGCGACGTTGGCCCGGGGCGTATGCTCGACCCGTTGACGATTGTGGATATGGCCGCCGCCCATTTTTCACCTGTCAACGACCTGCAACATCTCAACATCATGATTACCGCGGGCCCGACGCGCGAGCCGCTGGACCCGGTGCGTTACATCACCAACCACAGCTCCGGTAAAATGGGCTTTGCAATTGCTGCCGCAGCGGCAAAACGCGGTGCTAACGTCACGCTGGTCAGCGGCCCGGTCTCGTTACCTACGCCACCTTTTGTACAGCGTATTAATGTTACCACCGCGCTGGAGATGGAAGCCGCCGTGCAGGCTCATGCGCAACGCCAGCAGATTTTTATCGGCTGTGCGGCCGTGGCAGACTATCGCGCCGAGACTATCGCCGAGTCTAAAATCAAAAAGCAAGGCGATGAATTAACACTGAAAATGGTGAAAAACCCGGACATTGTTGCCGGTGTCGCCGCACTAAAAAGCCATCGTCCTTACGTTGTTGGATTTGCCGCAGAAACGAATAATGTGGAAGAATATGCCCGGCAAAAACGTACCCGCAAAAACCTCGATTTAATTTGCGCGAACGACGTATCGCTGGCCACGCAAGGATTTAATAGCGACAGCAACGCACTGCACCTTTTCTGGCAGGATGGAGATAAAATCTTACCGCTTGAGCGCAAGGAACTCCTGGGCCAACAATTACTGGACGAGATCGTTACCCGTTATGATGAAAAAAATCGACGTTAAGATTCTGGACCCGCGTGTTGGCGAGCAATTCCCGCTGCCAACCTATGCCACCTCCGGCTCTGCCGGACTTGACCTGCGCGCCTGTCTCGATGACGCCGTAGAACTGGCTCCCGGTGCCACTACCCTGATCCCGACTGGCCTGGCGATCCACATTGCAGACCCGTCTCTGGCGGCAGTGATCCTGCCGCGCTCGGGTCTGGGCCATAAGCACGGCGTAGTGCTGGGTAACCTGGTCGGCCTGATCGACTCCGACTACCAGGGTCAGCTGATGGTGTCCGTCTGGAACCGTGGTCAGGACAGCTTCACCATTGAACCGGGCGAGCGTATCGCGCAGATGGTTTTTGTACCAGTGGTACAGGCAGAATTTAACCTGGTGGCAGACTTTGATGCCACCGACCGTGGCGAAGGCGGCTTCGGCCATTCCGGGCGCAAATAACCGCCCGACACACGTATCTCGCAGCGCCATAACGCAATAACAAACCGCAAACGTCAGTTTGCGGTCGCTGTGTGGATGCCAGCCTGGCAAGTGCTTATTTTCAGGGGTATTTTGTAACATGGCAGAAAAACAAACCGCGAAAAGGAATCGTCGCGAAGAAATACTTCAATCTCTGGCTCTGATGCTTGAATCCAGCGATGGCAGTCAACGCATCACCACCGCCAAACTGGCCGCCTCTGTGGGCGTGTCTGAGGCGGCGCTGTATCGTCATTTCCCCAGCAAAACAAAAATGTTCGACAGCCTGATCGAGTTTATTGAAGACAGTCTGATCACGCGCATTAACCTGATTCTGAAAGATGAAAAAGATACCACCGCGCGTCTTCGTCTGATTGTGCTGTTAATTCTGGGCTTTGGGGAGCGCAATCCGGGTTTAACCCGTATCCTGACCGGCCACGCGCTAATGTTTGAGCAGGACAGGCTGCAGGGCCGCATCAATCAGCTTTTTGAGCGTATTGAAGCGCAGCTGCGCCAGGTGCTGCGCGAGAAGAAAATGCGTGAAGGCGAAGGATACAATACGGATGAGACATTGCTGGCAAGCCAGATACTGGCGTTTTGTGAAGGCATGCTCTCCCGCTTTGTGCGCAGCGAATTCAAATACCGACCAACGGACGATTTTGACGCCCGCTGGCCGTTAGTGGCAGCGCAGTTGCAGTAGCACCGCAGGCCCGGTAAGCGTAGCGCCACCGGGCAATTTAATTACACGCCAAACTCTTCCCGATACGCCCGCACCGCCGCCAGATGATCCGCCATCTCTGGCTTCTCTTCCAGATACGCAATCAGGTCTTTCAGAGTGATGATAGAGGTCACTTTGCAGCTGTAATCACGCTCTACTTCCTGGATAGCAGAGATATCGCCGCGACCACGCTCCTGACGATCAAGAGAAATCAGCACGCCAGCCAGCGTCGCACCGTTGGCCTGGATAATCTCCATAGATTCACGGATCGCGGTGCCTGCGGTAATCACGTCGTCGACCAGCATCACGCGGCCCTGCAGCGCGCTGCCCACAAGATTACCGCCTTCACCGTGGGTTTTGGCCTCTTTGCGGTTAAAGCAGTACGGCACATCACGGTCATGGTGCTCCGCCAGCGCCACCGCCGTGGTAGTTGCAATCGGAATGCCCTTGTACGCAGGGCCAAACAGCAGGTCGAAATCAATCCCGGAATCCACCAGCGCTTCGGCATAGAAGCGGCCTAACAGTGCCAGATCGCGCCCGGTATTAAACAGCCCGGCGTTGAAGAAATATGGGCTCTTACGCCCGGATTTCAGCGTAAATTCGCCAAACTTAAGTACCTGTTTATTAATCGCAAACTCAATAAACTGGCGCTGATACGATTTCATGGATTCGCTCCTTTGGTTTTTTCTGTCTTGCAGGCAAAAAAAAGGCGACTCATTGGTCGCCTTTAAAATCAATTTTCTAACGCCGCTTTTTGCGTCGTTACAATGGATTCGATTCCCCCTCGGGCCAACGCCAGCAGAGAGAGAAGTTCTTCATGGGTGAACGGCTCACCTTCCGCCGTTCCCTGCACCTCAATGATGCGACCATCTTCGGTCATCACCACGTTCATGTCGGTCTCGGCGGCAGAATCTTCAACGTATTCCAGATCGCAAAGCGCTTCACCATTAACGATCCCCACGGAAACCGCCGCGACCATCCCTTTCATAGGGTTGGTTTTCAGCTTACCAGCTGCAACCAGCTTGTTCAGGGCATCGGCCAGAGCCACACAGGCACCGGTAATGGACGCGGTACGCGTGCCGCCATCTGCCTGAATCACGTCGCAGTCCAGGGTAATAGTGAATTCACCGAGGATTTTCAGATCAACGGCGGCGCGCAGCGCACGTGCGATCAGGCGCTGGATTTCCATGGTACGTCCACCCTGCTTACCCTTTGCCGCTTCACGGGCGTTACGGGTATGGGTCGCGCGCGGCAGCATGCCGTACTCGGCGGTGATCCAGCCCTGGCCCTGACCTTTCAGAAAGCGCGGAACGCCTTCTTCGATGGACGCGGTGCAAAGCACTTTGGTGTCACCAAACTCAACCAGCACGGAGCCTTCAGCGTGTTTTGTATAGTTACGGGTCAGGGTGACGGGACGCACCTGATTGGCGCTACGACCTGATGGACGCATGATGGATTCTCCGGCTTGAAACGAATGTGGCTGCGCATTATACGGATAAAGGACGCTTATTCCTATCCTGAGAAGCCCCCGAAAGCTATAATCCCCCCATCTCTCCTTTAAAAACGGGAATGTCTATGATCCGCAGTATGACCGCCTACGCCCGGCGTGAAATCAAGGGTAGCTGGGGTAGCGCTACCTGGGAAATGCGTTCGGTAAACCAGCGCTATCTGGAAACATATTTCCGTATGCCGGAACAGTTCCGCAGCCTTGAACCTGTAGTGCGCGAGCGTATCCGTACGCGTCTGACCCGCGGGAAAGTGGAATGCAACCTGCGCTTTGAGCCAGATGCCAGCGCACAGGGCGAGCTGATCCTCAACGAAAAACTGGCGAAACAGCTCGTGAATGCGGCGAACTGGGTCAAAATGCAGAGCGATGAAGGCGAAATCAACCCCGTTGATATTCTGCGCTGGCCTGGCGTCATGGCCGCCGGCGAGCAGGATCTGGACGCGATTGCCGCAGAAATTCTGGCAGCCCTCGACGGCACGCTGGATGACTTTATCGTTGCCCGCGAAACCGAAGGTCAGGCGCTGAAAGCGATGATTGAGCAGCGCCTTGAAGGCGTCAGCGCTGAAGTAGCCAAAGTCCGCACCCACATGCCGGAAGTGCTGCAATGGCAGCGCGAGCGCCTGGTCGCCAAGCTGGAAGAAGCGGAAGTTCAGCTGGAAAACACCCGTCTGGAACAAGAGCTGGTGCTGATGGCGCAGCGCATTGACGTGGCCGAAGAGCTGGATCGTCTGGAAGCGCACGTGAAAGAGACCTATAACATCCTGAAGAAGAAGGAAGCTGTAGGCCGCCGCCTGGACTTTATGATGCAGGAGTTCAACCGCGAGTCGAACACTTTGGCGTCTAAGTCTATCAACGCTGAAGTGACCAACTCAGCGATTGAACTCAAGGTTCTGATTGAGCAGATGCGCGAGCAGATCCAGAATATTGAGTAATCGCTTTTTGGATGGCGTCGGCTGACGCCATCCATTATTATTTCTAATCCGAATTCCCGTCTCTTTTCAAATTCAGCAGCCAAGAATCAAAGGTATTCAACATGTATTGATTAAATTTTATAGGTGAAACTCAATCGCCTTAGAAAATCTCAATCGTGATCTTGCGCACAAATCGCTAACCTTTCCGCGTTCACACCGGAGGGTATATGCTGCTTCACATTCTTTATCTTATTGGTATCACCGCCGAAGCCATGACTGGCGCTCTCGCCGCCGGGCGTCGCCGGATGGACACCTTCGGCGTGATCATTATTGCCACTGCAACCGCGCTGGGCGGCGGTTCCGTGCGCGATATCCTGCTTGGCCATTACCCGCTCGGCTGGGTGAAACATCCTGAGTATGTGATTATCGTCGCAACGGCTGCCGTATTAACCACCATCGTGGCACCCGTTATGCCGCACCTTCGCCGCCTGTTCCTGGTGCTTGACGCGCTGGGGCTGATCGTCTTTTCGATCATCGGTGCACAAATCGCGCTCGATATGGGGGAAGGCCCGGTTATCGCCACCATTGCAGCCGTGGTGACGGGCGTTTTCGGCGGCGTGCTGCGCGATATGTTCTGCAAACGCATTCCTCTGGTCTTCCAAAAAGAGCTGTATGCCGGCATCTCCTTCGCCGCAGCGGTGCTCTACATTGCCCTGCAGCATTACGTTTCAAACCACGACGTGGTGGTCATCTCCACGCTGCTGTTTGGCTTTACGGCCCGCATGCTGGCGCTGCGTCTGAAGCTCGGATTGCCCGTGTTTCACTATAAGCACAGCGCCCACTGATCTCAGAACCCATTGATGTGCTGCTGAGCAAGCCACCTGACCAGCACATCGATCTCTGGCGCGTGCAGCCAGGCAACGATTTGCCGCGCCTTCTCCGCTCCCGTACCCGGCAAGGCCTGCCAGGCCTTTTCACTGCGTTCGCTCATCTTCTGCCACGACACATCTTCCAACGCCTTCAGCGAGGCCTGTGGCAGCGGAACACCCAGCGCCATAATCCAGCGGATAAAAGGCTGCTCATGCACCTGATTAAAGCGATGCCAGAGCGCCAGCCCGCGTGCGGCAGAGAATCCCGGTGTCGACTGCAGCTGCTCCTGCGTTAATAGCAGCCACGAAAAGAGATGTTCAAAATGATGCGCCTGCCAGAGTATGCGCCAGCCTGACTCACCTAATCCTTCAATGTTGAATACCTGCTTTGAACTGAGCCACGTCAGCCGGGCAAAGAACTGATCCATACACTCCGGCGAGGCATAAAAGCAACTCAGGGAGTGATAACGCGAGGCCGGAGGCTCAGGTTTTTGTCTGTCCGCCCCTCGCCAGACCACCTTATCAAACCGAGGGATACCCTGCCCTGCCAGGCTGACCTGGATCTGATCGCCCGGGGCAATATCCAGCCTCTGCCAGCGCCCAACCGAACCGAGACTCACTCGCTGCACCCGTTTATCGTCCAACTGCACAGGCTCAAGTGCCGCCACGACAGAAATTTTGCCCGTGCGCCCCACGGAAAAAAGAATATTCCTGACCTCTGCGACCTGTGCCGCAGGCGAATATTTCCACGCGATAATCCAGTTGCCTTCGCCGGGCAGCCAACTCTCCCCTGTAGGTGGCTCCGCAGACCGAACCACTATGCCATCCGTGGCAAAGGGCAATGCCGTGTTTTGCCAGGCCAAACGCTGTTTTTCAACAGCATCAACCGCTTGTACGGGCAACGTATAGCGCGCCGTCAGGGAAAAGCCTGCGCTGGACAGCTCAGAAAGCCTGTTTTCCATTCCCTTCGGTCCATCCGGCCAGGCCCAGATAAATATTCCTGTCTGGCTCAGAAGCGCGTTGTCCTTTTGTCGCATCATCGCACCCGCCACTTTTGCGCGAGCATTCATTCCGCCCATCTGCCGCTGGACGTGGTTTTCGCGTAACCAGAAAAGCTCCCCCTGTAAGACGCTGTTTGCAAGCGCGCCGGATACCTCCTTGGGTACGGACGGGATCAAACGCACGCGGGCCGTCCAGTCCTCGCCTTTTAACCCATTACCACGGCTGATGGCCCGCGCTAGCTTTCCGTTGCGATACACCAGCGTCACCGCCACGCCATCGACTTTTGGCTGCATCCAGAGATTTTTCCGGCCGTGCATCCAGTGACCCAGCGCTTCTTTGCTGGCTGCTTTACGTACCCCCGTATGGGCAACAGGATGTTTTACGTTTCCCTCCAGCGCAGGAAGGGCGCTCTCAGCAAAATCGTTGCCGAAACAGCGCTGCCACTGGGTTAAACGGCCATTGAGCTGGTCATACACTTCGTCACTGACCTCGCTCACCCCCAGCTTCCAGTAAGCCTCATCCCAGCGTTTGATTTGTGCACTTAATGACGCAATCTCTTTTTCGGCTTTTGCCTGTGACCACACCGGGCACACCGCCGCCCCGTAACCACACCACAACAGCATTAACCCGCTTATCCACCGCCACATCGCTATCCCTCCTTTGCAATGCAGGAGGTATAACTTGACGTGAGAAACGACGCTAATAGCAACCTTTCACGTTGCGAGGCGCTATCCAGCGTTAATTTTTATTGCTGCAAACCGCAGATAAAACCTGAAAACGGTACGCAAAATTCAATAATCCAGGGGAAAAAGTGTGACAAAGGCTACGTCACACAGCGGCGACGTGTATAATAAGCCCGTATGTAGGACTTCTTCGTTAACACATACAAAAGACTCTCATGGCTCAAGGCACGCTTTATATTGTTTCTGCCCCTAGCGGCGCGGGTAAATCCAGCCTTATTCAGGCACTGTTAAAAACCCAACCGTTGTACGACACACAGGTTTCTGTTTCTCACACCACGCGAGCGCCGCGTCCGGGTGAAGTGCACGGTGAACACTATTTCTTTGTGGATCACGACGAGTTCAGAGCGATGATCGGCAGAGATGCGTTTCTTGAACACGCAGAAGTGTTTGGTAACTACTACGGCACCTCGCGTGAAACCATTGAGCAGGTTCTGGCGACGGGCGTGAATGTGTTCCTCGACATCGACTGGCAGGGCGCACAGCAAATTCGCAAGAAAATGCCTGACTCGCGCAGTATCTTTATTTTACCGCCGTCGAAGGATGAGCTGGATCGCCGCCTGCGTGGCCGCGGTCAGGACAGTGAAGAAGTCATCGCAAAGCGTATGGAACAGGCAGTTGCAGAAATGAGCCATTACGCGGAATATGATTACCTTATTGTGAATGATGATTTTGATGCCGCGCTGAGCGATCTCAAAACCATTCTTCGCGCAGAACGACTGCGTATGAGCCGCCAGAAGCAGCGACATGACGCATTAATCACCAAACTGTTGGCAGACTGAACCCACTTTCAGTATCATGCCCAGTCATTTCTTCACCTGTGGAGCATTTTAAGTATGGCACGCGTAACTGTTCAGGACGCTGTAGAGAAAATTGGTAACCGTTTTGACCTGGTGCTGGTCGCCGCGCGTCGCGCTCGTCAGATGCAGGTGGGCGGTAAAGATCCGCTGGTACCGGAAGAAAACGATAAAACCACCGTTATTGCACTTCGCGAAATCGAAGAAGGTCTGATCAACAACCAGATCCTCGACGTGCGTGAGCGCCAGGAGCAGCAAGAGCAGGAAGCCGCAGAACTGCAGGCCGTAACCGCCATTGCTGAAGGTCGTCGTTAATTAAACCTGCGGGTCGCCCTTGTATCTGTTTGAAAGCCTGAATCAACTGATTCAAACCTACCTGCCTGAAGACCAGATTAAGCGTCTTCAGCAGGCGTATCTCGTTGCACGTGACGCTCACGAGGGCCAGACACGTTCAAGCGGTGAACCCTACATCACGCACCCGGTTGCGGTAGCCTGTATTCTGGCCGAGATGAAACTCGACTACGAAACGCTGATGGCCGCCCTGCTGCACGACGTGATCGAAGATACCCCTGCCACCTACCAGGATATGGAACAGCTGTTTGGCAAAAGCGTTGCCGAGCTGGTGGAAGGGGTCTCTAAGCTTGATAAGCTGAAATTCCGCGACAAGAAAGAGGCGCAAGCCGAAAACTTCCGCAAGATGATTATGGCGATGGTGCAGGATATCCGCGTCATTCTCATCAAACTCGCTGACCGTACCCACAACATGCGCACGCTGGGCTCACTTCGCCCGGATAAACGTCGCCGCATTGCCCGTGAAACCCTCGAAATTTACAGTCCGCTGGCGCACCGTTTAGGTATCCACCACATCAAAACCGAGCTGGAAGAGCTGGGCTTTGAAGCGTTGTACCCGAACCGCTATCGCGTGATTAAAGAGGTGGTGAAAGCCGCACGCGGTAACCGTAAAGAGATGATTCAAAAGATCCTCTCTGAAATTGAAGGGCGTTTGCAGGAAGCGGGAATCCCGTGCCGCGTCAGCGGTCGCGAAAAACATCTTTACTCCATCTACTGCAAAATGGTGCTCAAAGAGCAGCGTTTTCACTCGATCATGGATATCTACGCGTTCCGCGTAATCGTCCACGACTCTGACACCTGCTACCGCGTGCTGGGGCAGATGCACAGCCTCTATAAACCGCGCCCGGGGCGCATGAAAGATTACATCGCCATTCCGAAAGCGAACGGCTATCAATCTTTGCATACCTCGATGATCGGTCCGCACGGCGTGCCTGTTGAAGTGCAGATCCGCACCGAAGACATGGACCAGATGGCAGAGATGGGTGTAGCCGCACACTGGGCTTACAAAGAGCACGGTGGCGAAAGCAGCACCACCGCGCAAATCCGCGCCCAGCGCTGGATGCAGAGCCTGCTGGAGCTTCAGCAGAGTGCGGGTAGCTCGTTCGAATTTATCGAGAGCGTTAAATCCGATCTCTTCCCGGATGAGATTTACGTTTTCACCCCAGAAGGCCGCATTGTCGAACTGCCTGCGGGCGCAACGCCGGTCGACTTCGCCTACGCCGTGCATACCGATATCGGGCACGCCTGCGTGGGCGCGCGCGTCGACAGACAGCCTTACCCGCTGTCTCAGCCGCTCTCCAGCGGACAGACGGTAGAAATTATTACCGCGCCGGGTGCACGTCCGAACGCGGCCTGGCTGAACTTTGTCGTGAGTTCCAAAGCGCGTGCCAAAATTCGTCAGCTGTTGAAAAACCTCAAGCGCGATGACTCCGTCAGCCTGGGGCGTCGTCTGCTCAACCACGCGTTGGGCGGCAGCCGCAAGCTGGCTGAGATCCCACCGGAGCATATTCAGCGTGAACTCGACCGTATGAAGCTCACGTCTCTGGACGATCTGCTGGCGGAAATTGGTCTGGGTAACGCGATGAGCGTCGTGGTGGCGAAAAACCTGCAGCAGGGCGAAGCGACGCCATCTGCTCCAGGCGCATCCGGCCATGCTCATCTGCCGATCAAAGGCGCGGACGGGGTGCTGATCACCTTCGCAAAATGTTGCCGTCCAATCCCTGGCGACCCGATTATTGCGCACGTCAGTCCGGGCAAAGGGCTGGTTATCCACCATGAATCCTGTCGTAACATTCGCGGCTACCAGAAAGAAGCCGAGAAGTTTATGGCGGTCGAGTGGGATAAAGAGACGGCGCAGGAATTTATCACCGAAATTAAGGTGGATATGTTCAACCACCAGGGTGCCCTGGCAAACCTGACGGCAGCCATCAACACGGCCTCGTCCAACATTCAGAGCCTGAATACGGAAGAAAAAGACGGCCGCGTCTATAGCGCCTTTATTCGTCTGACCGCTCGCGACCGCGTGCATCTGGCGAACATTATGCGCAAGATCCGCGTCATGCCGGACGTGATTAAAGTCACCCGAAACCGAAACTAGGTTTATGAATTCACAACGTTATGCCCGTATCTGCGAAATGCTTGCCAGACGCCAGCCTGACCTGACGGTCTGCATGGAGCAGGTGCATAAACCTCATAACGTCTCTGCCATCGTCCGTACCGCAGATGCCGTCGGCGTGCATGAAGTGCACGCCGTCTGGCCGGGTCACCGGATGCGAACCATGGTCTCTGCTGCGGCAGGCAGTAACAGCTGGGTATCCGTCAAAACTCACCAGACGATTGGCGATGCCGTATCGCATCTGAAAGGACGCGGGATGCAGATCCTGGCGACAAACCTGTCCGATAAGGCCGTGGATTTCCGCGAAATCGACTATACCCGCCCGACCTGCATTTTGATGGGTCAGGAGAAAACCGGGATCTCCCAGGAAGCGCTGGATCTGGCGGATCGGGACATCATCATTCCGATGATCGGCATGGTCCAGTCCCTTAACGTCTCCGTGGCGTCCGCACTCATTCTGTATGAAGCGCAGCGCCAGCGTCAGAACGCCGGGATGTACGAGCGCAGCAACAGCATGCTGCCGGAAGAAGAACAGCAGCGCCTGCTGTTTGAAGGTGGCTATCCGGTGCTGGCACGCGTTGCGAAGCAGAAAAAATTGCCTTACCCCCACGTCAACGCGCAGGGCGAAATTGAAGCCGATGCCGAGTGGTGGGCCACCATGCAGTACGCCGGGTAACCTATGAAAGGCCGCCTGCTGGATGCTATCCCGCTCAACAGCCTGACGGGCGTGGGCGCGGCGCAAAGCAATAAGCTGGCAAAAATTGGCCTGCACACCGTGCAGGATCTCCTGCTTCACCTCCCCCTGCGTTATGAAGACCGCACTCAGCTCTACAAGATTGGCGATCTGCTTCCCGCCATTTACGCCACCGTTGAAGGCGAAGTCCTGAACTGCAATATCACTTTCGGCGGACGCCGGATGATGACCTGTCAGATCAGCGACGGCACCGGCATCCTCACCATGCGTTTCTTCAACTTCAGCGCGGCGATGAAGAACAGCCTGGCGACCGGCCGTAGGGTGCTGGCCTATGGCGAAGCTAAACGCGGGAAATACGGCGCAGAGATGATCCACCCGGAGTACCGCGTGCAGGGCGATCTCAGCACGCCGGAACTGCAGGAGACGCTCACCCCGGTTTACCCGACGACCGAAGGCATCAAGCAGGCGACGCTGCGTAAGCTCACCGATCAGGCCCTGGAGCTGCTGGACACCTGTGCCATTACCGAACTGCTGCCGCCAGAACTGGCTCAGGGGATGATGAGCCTGCCCGAGGCGCTGCGCACCCTGCACCGCCCGCCGCCAACGCTGCAGCTCAGCGATTTAGAAAGCGGTAAACACCCCGCCCAACGGCGTCTTATCCTTGAGGAATTACTGGCGCATAACCTGAGCATGCTGGCGCTGCGCGCCGGCGCGCAGCGTTTCCACGCTCAGCCGTTAAGCCCGAATGATGTGCTCAAAGATAAGCTGCTGGCCTCGCTGCCCTTTAAGCCCACCGGCGCGCAGGCGCGCGTCACCGCCGAGATTGAGCGCGACATGGCGCTCGACGTGCCGATGATGCGCCTGGTGCAGGGCGACGTAGGTTCAGGTAAAACGCTGGTTGCCGCCCTGGCCGCCCTGCGCGCGATTGCCCACGGCAAACAGGTCGCGCTGATGGCACCAACCGAACTGCTGGCTGAACAACACGCTAACAATTTCCGCGCCTGGTTCGCACCGCTCGGGATTGAAGTGGGCTGGCTTGCCGGAAAGCAAAAAGGCAAAGCGCGTCTTGCGCAGCAGGAAGCCATCGCCAGCGGCCAGGTGCAGATGATTGTGGGCACGCACGCTATCTTTCAGGAGCAGGTGCAGTTTAACGGCCTCGCGCTGGTGATTATCGACGAGCAGCACCGCTTCGGCGTGCATCAGCGTCTGGCGCTGTGGGAAAAAGGGCTGCAGCAGGGCTTCCACCCGCATCAGCTGATCATGACCGCCACGCCGATCCCGCGTACCCTGGCGATGACCGCCTACGCCGATCTGGATACCTCTACCATCGACGAACTGCCGCCGGGCCGAACGCCGGTGACGACGGTCGCCATACCGGATACGCGCCGCAGCGACATCATTGACCGCGTGCGCAACGCCTGCACCCATGAAGGGCGCCAGGCCTACTGGGTCTGTACCCTGATTGAAGAGTCGGAACTGCTGGAAGCCCAGGCCGCCGAAGCGACGTGGGAAGAGCTCAAGCTGGCACTGCCCGAGCTGAACGTTGGCCTGGTTCACGGCCGCATGAAGCCTGCCGAGAAGCAGGCGGTGATGCAATCCTTCAAACAGGGGGAACTGCATTTGCTGGTCGCGACGACGGTCATCGAAGTGGGCGTTGACGTACCCAACTCCAGTTTGATGATCATCGAAAACCCGGAGCGTCTGGGGCTTGCCCAGCTCCACCAGCTGCGCGGGCGCGTTGGCCGCGGCGCGGTAGCGTCTCACTGCGTGCTGCTTTACAAAGCACCGCTTTCAAAAACCGCCCAGATGCGACTGCAGGTGCTGCGCGACAGCAACGACGGCTTTGTGATTGCGCAAAAAGACCTGGAGATACGCGGCCCGGGCGAACTACTGGGCACGCGCCAGACGGGAAATGCTGAATTCAAAGTGGCGGATTTACTGCGCGATCAGGCCATGATCCCCGAAGTTCAGCGCCTTGCGCGCCATATTCATGAACGCTACCCCGAACAGGCGGCAGCGTTAATTGAGCGCTGGATGCCGGAAACCGAACGTTATTCCAACGCCTGATCTCAGGCAAATATCGGCAGCATCAGGTACAGCTTGATCACCAGCGCGTTGACGATATCAATGAAGAATGCGCCGACCATCGGGACCACCAGAAACGCCATATGCGATGGCCCGAACCGTTCGGTGATCGCCTGCATGTTGGCGATAGCCGTTGGGGTAGCCCCCAGACCAAACCCGCAGTGACCGGCCGCCAGCACCGCCGCATCATAGTTTTTCCCCATCATGCGCCAGGTCACGAACATGGCATAAAGCGCCATAAACAGCGCCTGCACCGCCAGAATCGCCACCATCGGCAGCGCCAGCGAGGCCAGCTCCCACAGCTTCAGGCTCATCAGCGCCATCGCCAGGAACAGCGACAGGCAGACGTTGCCGAGCACCGATACCGCCCGCTCAAACACGCGGTAGAAGCCCATCAGCGCCAGACCGTTGCTCAGGATCACCCCGATAAACAGCACGCAGACAAACGTCGGCAGTTCAAACGCGGTACCCGCCAGCCATTGCGCAACCACTTTGCCCACGGTCAGGCAGATGGCAATCATCGCGATGGTTTCAATCATCACCAGCGAGGTGATGCTGCGGCCAACGTCCGGTTTTTCAAACGCGGTCGGCACCATTTCATCGTCCGGTCTGCCATTCGGCGTGGTGGAGTGCTTCACCAGATAACGTGCTACCGGGCCGCCAATCAGGCCACCCAGTACCAGGCCAAAGGTCGCGCAGGCCATCGCCACTTCCGTCGCGTTTTCAAAACCGTAGCGTTCGATGAACAGCTTGCTCCACGCCGCGCCGGTGCCGTGACCGCCCGAAAGGGTAATCGACCCCGCCAGCAGCCCCATCAGCGGATCCAGCCCCAGCAGCGTTGCCATACCGATTCCAATCGCATTTTGCATCAGCAGCAGCCCCACCACCACAATCAGAAACACGCCGAGCACCTTACCGCCCGAGCGCAGGCTCGCCAGGTTGGCGTTCAGGCCGATGGTGGCAAAGAAAGCCAGCATCAGCGGGTCTTTCAGGGACATATCAAAATCAATTTCCCAGCCCATGCTTTTTTTCAGTATCAGCAAGGCCAGCGCCACCAGCAGACCGCCGGCGACAGGTTCAGGAATAGTGTATTTTTTCAGAAAGGAAACGCTGTGGACCAGCTTGCGACCAAGCAGAAGAACCAGCGTTGCGGCAACAAGGGTCGACAACGTATCGAGATGAATCATAAAAGGCTCCTGTTATGCGCGTATTCCATACACACGCGGCGTTATCCTGGGCCGGTTTGCGCTCGTCATGAGCCCCCGGCGCAAAAAGTGTAATTTTTTTTTCCGATAGGTTGTAAAAAACCTGCTCACAGCGGCAGATTTTCTTCCTTTTTTTTGCTGGCAATCGTTTGCTTTTACCAGGTGGTCAGATAAAATGCCCGCTTTTCCACCGTGGGATTGCCGCCGATGTCCGTTAACACCATAGAATCGCCAGATGCGCAACCGATTGCGCAGAAGCAAAATAGCGAACTGATTTACCGCCTTGAAGACCGACCGCCGCTGCCGCAGACGCTTTTTGCCGCCTGCCAGCATCTTCTGGCGATGTTTGTTGCGGTGATCACCCCGGCGCTGCTGATTTGCCAGGCGCTCGGTTTACCGGCGCAGGACACGCAGCACATTATCAGTATGTCTCTGTTCGCCTCCGGCGTGGCCTCCATTATTCAAATTAAAGCCTGGGGCCCGGTGGGGTCTGGGCTACTGTCGATTCAGGGCACCAGCTTTAACTTCGTGGCGCCGCTGATCATGGGCGGTACAGCGCTGAAAACCGGCGGTGCGGATGTTCCGACCATGATGGCGGCGCTGTTCGGCACGCTGATGCTGGCAAGCTGCACGGAGATGGTCATCTCCCGCGTTCTGCACCTGGCACGCCGTGTGATCACCCCGTTGGTTTCCGGCGTGGTGGTGATGATTATCGGCCTGTCGCTGATTCAGGTGGGCCTCACCTCCATCGGTGGCGGCTACGCGGCAATGAGCGACCACACCTTCGGCGCGCCGAAAAACCTGCTGCTGGCGGGCGTGGTGCTGGCGATCATCATTCTGCTTAACCGTCAGCGTAACCCTTACCTGCGCGTGGCCTCGCTGGTGATCGCCATGGCAGCGGGCTATCTGCTGGCGTGGGCGCTGGGGATGCTGCCGGAGAACACCGCGCCGACCAACAGCGCGCTGATCACCGTCCCAACGCCGCTTTATTACGGCCTGGGCATAGACTGGGGTCTGCTCCTGCCGCTGATGCTGGTGTTTATGATTACTTCTCTGGAGACCATCGGTGATATCACCGCTACCTCCGACGTCTCTGAGCAGCCGGTTTCCGGCCCGCTGTACATGAAGCGTCTGAAAGGCGGCGTGCTGGCGAACGGCCTGAACTCGTTTGTCTCTGCGGTATTCAACACCTTCCCGAACTCCTGCTTCGGCCAGAACAACGGTGTGATCCAGCTGACTGGCGTGGCCAGCCGCTACGTTGGTTTCGTGGTGGCGCTGATGCTGATCGTCCTCGGCCTGTTCCCGGCGGTGAGCGGCTTTGTGCAGCACATTCCTGAGCCGGTGCTGGGCGGCGCAACGCTGGTGATGTTTGGGACTATCGCGGCCTCCGGCGTGCGTATCGTCTCCCGCGAGCCGCTGAACCGCCGCGCGATCATGATTATCGCGCTGTCGCTGGCCGTTGGTCTGGGTGTTTCCCAGCAGCCGCTGATCCTGCAGTTTGCGCCGGACTGGGTTAAAAACCTGCTCTCTTCCGGCATTGCCGCGGGCGGTATCACCGCTATCGTGCTGAACCTCGTTTTCCCGCCTGAGAAGAACTGATCTCCCTCACGGCAGGCAGTCAATGCCTGCCGTGACATCTAATTACACCATTCCCGCCTTGAGCATTGCGCATAAATCGTGCATAACTCCCTTATGTTCGTTTCGCGGGATGGAAGACCATGAAATTTATTGGAAAGCTACTCGTCTATCTTCTGGTAGCCCTGCTTATTGTGCTGCTGGCGCTCTATATTTTGCTCCAGACCCGCTGGGGCGCGGCGCAGGTCAGCAGCTGGATTACGGTGAATACCGACTACGAACTCAGTTTCGACAAGATGAATCACCGCTTTTCATCGCCTTCCCACCTCATTCTGGAAAATGTCACCTTTGGGCGGGACGGTAAACCCGCCACATTAGTTGCCAAAAAAGTCGATATTGGCCTGAGCAGCCGTCAGATCACCGCTCCGCTGCACATGGGCACTATCACCCTGTTCGACGGCACGCTGAATCTCTCGCCTCAAACAGCGCCGCTGCCCTTCCAGGCCGATCGTCTGCAGCTGAACAACATGGCCTTTAACAGCCCGAATACTGAATGGGATCTGAGCGCACAGAAGGTCACGGGCGGCGTCAGCCCATGGCAGCCAGAAGCCGGGAACGTGCTGGGTAAAAACGCGAAGATCCAGATGAGCGCCGGCTCGCTGACCCTGAACGGCGTACCAGCCACCAACGTGCTAATCGACGGCCAGTTGAACGGCAAGGAGGTGGTGCTGAACACCATTGGTGCCGATATGGCCCGTGGCTCGCTCACCGGATCCGCCCTGCGTAACGCTGACGGAAGCTGGATAATCGACACCATGCGCCTGAACGAGATCCGCCTGCAGAGCGACAAAACGCTGAAAGCGTTCTTCGCGCCGCTGGCTACCATCCCCTCCCTGCAAATTGGCCGTCTGGAGATCACCGATGCCCGCCTGCAGGGCCCGGACTGGGCGGTGACCGATCTCGACTTAAGCCTGCGCAACCTGACTCTCAGCAAAGGCGACTGGCAGAGCCAGGAAGGTCGCCTGTCCATGAACGCCAGCGAGTTTATCTTCGGCTCGCTGCATCTGTTTGACCCGATCCTGAATGCGGAGTTTTCCCCGCAGGGCATAGCGCTGCGTCAGTTCACCTCCCGCTGGGAAGGCGGTATGGTGCGTACGTCCGGCAACTGGCTGCGCGACGGCAAAGCGCTGGTGCTGGACGATGTTGCCATCGCCGGGCTGGAGTACACCCTTCCTGAAAACTGGAAAACGCTGTGGATGGCGCCGCTGCCGGAATGGATGAACAGCGTCACGCTGCAAAAATTTGGCCTGAGCCGCAACCTGGTGATCGACATCGATCCCGCATTCCCGTGGCAGATCACCTCCCTGGACGGCTACGGCGCAAACCTGCAGCTGGCGAAAGATCGCCAGTGGGGCGTCTGGGGCGGCAGCGCAACATTAAACGGCGCGGCGGCGACCTTTAACCGCGTGGACGTGCGCCGTCCGTCGCTGGCGTTGAATGCTAACGCCGCCACGGTGAACATTAGCGACCTGAGCGCGTTTACCGAGAAAGGGATTTTGGAGGCGACCGCCACCGTGTCACAGCTGCCACAGCGGCAGACCACGGTGAGCCTGAACGGGCGCGGCGTACCGCTCAACGTGCTGCAGCAGTGGGGCTGGCCTGCGTTACCGATTGCGGGTGACGGCAATATTCAGCTCACCGCCAGCGGCAGCGTGCAGGCGAATGCGCCACTGAAGCCAACGGTGAATGGGAAGCTGAGCGCGGTAAATATGGATAAGCAGCAGGTGCAGCAGACGATGACGGGCGGTGTGGTTTCAACGCCTGTGCAATAAACAAGCCGGGTGGCGGCTGCGCCTTACCCGGCCTACGATCCTATGTAGGCCCGGTAAGCGAAGCGCCACCGGGCATTTTTCCAGCTCAGAGGTAAACCACCACCTCATCCCCCTCCGCTTTCACCACCACCCCCCACTCGCTGCCCGCGTGCGAGCCGCCTTTCACGCCACTCAGCTTCTGCACGTTGCGCAAGCACACCGACCAGTTTTGCGCGTCACCCGCGCCGGTAAAGGTCACAATGTCGCCCCGACGTGACGCCTTCAGCGTAAACGCCACGGAACCGTCCGCCGCAGGCACTTCGCTCACCGCCGCTGCGCCATCCTCCAGGTTAAACAGCTGGAAGGCCGTCCCCGCGTTCCACGCGTAGTCCGGCTTCTGGTTATTGTTGCCCAGCGCCAGCAGCGTATTGTCGCGCACGTAGACCGGCAGGCTCATAAAATCGTGCTGCTGCTTATGCCAGCGGCTGCCATGGATTTCGTCGTTGTGCCACAGGTGCGTCCAGCGGCCTTCCGGCAGGTAGAACTGCACGTCCCCCGCCTCGGAGAACACCGGCGCGACCATCAGGGCATCCCCCAGCATGTATTGACGGTCGAGGTAATCGCACGCCGGATCGTCCGGGAACTCCAGCATCATCGCACGCAGCATCGGCGTGCCGAACTCGCGGGCCAGCGCAGCCTGACGGTACAGGTACGGCATCAGCTGACATTTCAGCTGCGTGAAGTGGCGCACCACGTCGCAGGACTCGTCATCGTACGCCCACGGCACGCGGTAGGATTTGCTGCCGTGCAGGCGGCTGTGGCTGGAGAACAGCCCGAACGCGCACCAGCGTTTATAGACGTGCGCCGGAGCGGTGTTTTCGAACCCGCCGATATCGTGGCTCCAGAACCCGAAGCCGGACAGGCCAATCGACAGCCCACCGCGCAGGCTTTCCGCCATCGACTCGTAGTTGGCGTAGCAGTCGCCGCCCCAGTGTACCGGGAACTGCTGCGCCCCGACGGACGCCGAGCGGGCAAACAGCACCGCCTCCTCTTCGCCGACGGTCTCTTTCAGCACGTTCCACACCAGTTCGTTATAAATGTAGGCGTAGTGGTTGTGCATCTTCTGCGGATCGGACCCGTCGAACCACTGCACGTCCGTCGGGATACGCTCGCCGAAGTCGGTCTTGAAGCAGTCAACGCCGATATCCACCAGGCCTTTCAGCTTGTCGGCATACCACCGGCATGCGTCCGGATTGGTGAAGTCGTAAATCGCCAGCCCCGGCTGCCATTTGTCCCACTGCCACAGGGAGCCGTCCGGGCGCTTGAGCAGGTAGCCCTTCGCTTTCAGCTCGCGGAAAATCGGGGATTTCTGGCCGATATACGGGTTGATCCACACGCAGACCTTCAGCCCTTTCTCCTTCAGGCGGCGGATCATCCCTTCCGGGTCCGGGAAAGTCACCGGGTCCCATTCAAAATCGCACCACTGGAAGGCCTTCATCCAGAAGCAGTCGAAGTGGAACACATGCAGCGGCAGGTCGCGCTCGGCCATGCCGTCGATAAAGCTGTTCACCGTGGCTTCGTCGTAGTTGGTGGTGAACGACGTGGTCAGCCACAGGCCGAACGACCACGCCGGCGGCAGCGCCGGGCGCCCGGTGAGCTGCGTATAGCGGTTCAGCACCTCTTTTGGCGTCGGGCCGTCGATCACGAAATACTCGAGATATTCCCCTTCGACGCTGAACTGCACTTTAGAGACCTTCTCGGAGCCGACTTCAAACGAGACGTTTTCCGGGTGATTCACCAGCACGCCGTAGCCGCGGTTGGTCAGGTAGAACGGGATATTTTTGTAGGACTGCTCGGTGCTGGTGCCGCCGTCGCGGTTCCAGGTTTCGACCGTCTGGCCGTTGCGCACCAGCGCGGTAAAGCGCTCGCCCAGGCCGTAGACTGTTTCCCCCACGCCCAGATCCAGACGCTCGAACACGTAATTACGGTCGGTGTTACTGTCCTGCACGTAGCCGTTGTTTTTCAGCTGGCTGCCGGTAATGCGCTGGCCGTTGCGCAGGAAATCCAGCGCCCAGAACTCGCCTTTGGTGACGCGCACGCTGACGCTGCCGCTTTTCAGCTCGGCAAATTCGGCGTTGTTTTCAATCTCGACCTTCACGTCCTTCAGAACGTTCAGCGGATAGTGCGGGCCGTTGTTCAGCGCGCCCTGGAAGTGCTCGATGCGCACCCCGACAATCCCTTCCTGCGGGGAAAACAGGCGCACCGTGAACATCAACGTGTCGAGCTGCCAGGTGCGCTCACGCACGTCGCGCGGCGCAACATACACCACCAGGTCATTGCCCTGCTGCTCCACGTCGAACACCTGAACCGGACAGGTCACGTTCAGGCCCGGTTGAATAAGCCAGTTTCCATCACTGATTTTCATGCTTTCGTCCTCTTAGTTCTGCAATTCTTTACTGACCGGCAGGTTTTCAAAATCCTGCTGATTGCGGCGCGCGCCCTGCGCCAGCTCGCCCAGGATTTTGGTCAGGAAGGGGGTTTTCAGCGTGTAGTAGCGTTTGGCGATAATGGCGCTCAGCACGTAGCAGATCGCCGGCGCCAGCGTAAACAGGCCGATAATGATGCTGATGGTCGCGCTGTTCTGGGTTTTGGCCGCCGCGTCGTAGCCGCCGCCTGCCAGCATCCAGCCGATCATCGCCCCGCCCAGCGCCAGGCCGAGCTTCAGCACGAACAGCGTGCCCGCAAAGCTGATGCCGGTCAGGCGTTTGCCGTTGGTCCATTCGCCGTAGTCGACGGTATCGGACATCATTACCCACTGGATTGGCGTCACCAGCTGGTGCAGCACGCCGATAACGAAGATAAAGACGAACATCAGCACGGTGGCGTGCATCGGGACGAAGAACATCGCCACGCTGACCACCGCCAGCGCGGCGTTGGTCCACCAGAAGATGCTGACCTTGCACTTCCAGTCGGTGAGCGGTTTCGCCAGCGCGGAGCCGATCAGATTGCCGACGCAGTAGGTGGTGAGGAATGCGACGAACACCTCCGGCGATCCCATGATCCAGGTGCAGTAGTACATCATCGCGCCGCCGCGCACGCAGACGGCGAGGATATTGAGGATGGTCAGCACGCCGACAATGCGCCACTGGTCGTTTTGCCAGATATCGCGCAGGTCTTCCCGCATGGAGGTGGTGCTCGGGGGCACCTGGATGCGCTCTTTGGTGGTGAAGAAGCAGAACGCCAGCATCAGGAACGCGACCACCGACAGCACGGCGATCCCGCCCTGGAAGCCGAACGCCTTATCGTCGCCGCCAATCAACTTCACCAGCGGCATCATCAGCACCGTGGAGAGCATGCCACCCGCCGTCGCCAGCACGAAGCGCCAGGACTGAAGGGAGATACGCTGCGTCGGGTCGCTGGTGATTACCCCGCCCAGTGCGCAGTACGGGATGTTGACCACGGTATAGAGCAGGGTCAGCAGGGTGTAGGTAACGGCGGCGTAAACCATTTTGCCGTTGAGGCTGAGGTCCGGCGTGGTGTAGGCCAGCACGCAGACGATGCCGAACGGGATGGCACCGAACAAAATCCACGGACGGAACTTGCCCCAGCGGCTGCGGGTGCGGTCGGCGATCAGCCCCATGCACGGGTCGAAGATTGCATCCAGCGCACGGGCCAGCAGGAACATGGTGCCGACAAACCCGGCGGGAATGCCGAAAATATCGGTGTAGAAAAACATCATGTACAACATGACGTTATCAAAAATGATGTGGCTGGCGGCGTCACCCATGCCATAGCCAATCTTCTCTTTTACTGACAATACTTCGCTCATCTTTTTTATCCTTCACGCTGTAGGGGGCGCTGAGACCGGTTGCATTGGTTTTAAACCATTGTTTCAACGGCGGGTATTGCGTTTTCTGGTTAGCAGATTACGTTTCTTGTTTTTTGTGATCGCGATAAATGTTGGAGAGCACAAAAGGCTAACCTGAGGATTTTCTTAGGAATTAGCTGAAACAGGGGGGTACAGGTCAAAAGAGAGGTGAAAAAAGTGGTGTGGGGTATGTGGTAAATGACTGAAAGTAGCTATAATGCGCCCCGCCTCCATGTAGCAATCGAGGCGCGGAAGATCGTCATCTCCGGTGAGGTGGCTGGACTTCAAATCCAGTTGGGGGCGCCAGCGTTCCCGGGCAGGTTCGACTCCTGTGATCTTCCGCCAAAAATGTCATTCACCTCGATAATAAAAAACGTCACTCGTAAATAGAACCGCTTATTGCAACCACCTTATGTGAGCTTGATCAATTATTCATTTGAATATTGAGTGTTATCCTTTTACTTATTCAAAAAATATTTAAGGGAAGCTGTAATGGAATGGATTATTGGTGCGGTGATTCTAATGGCTATTATTTGTACCATATTCAAGCCCAGACGGTGTGATATCTGTCTCTTATACACATCTGACGCTGCCGACGACGGA